>CADAVI010000085.1 GCA_902791295.1 uncultured Bacteroidales bacterium
TTCACCTGGGGTGCCAGCTATATGATATGGGGCTACGACGGCGCCCCCGAGGCGGCCAAAGAGCCTGCAGAGTTCTACAAGGAGGGCGTCATCTCCCGCGAGGAGTGGTATGCCAAGAGGAGGCGGGACGATGGCTCATAAAGCAGGTTTTGTCAATATCGTCGGTAATCCGAATGTAGGAAAGAGTACGCTCATGAACCTCTTGGTTGGTGAGCGTATCTCTATTGCGACTTTCAAGGCGCAAACCACGCGCCACCGCATCATGGGCATCCTCAATACGCCCGGGATGCAGATATGCTTCTCCGACACGCCCGGCGTGCTCAAGCCCGGCTATCGTCTGCAGGAGCAGATGCTTCAGTTCTCCGAGTCGGCCCTGCAGGACGCCGATGTCCTGCTCTACGTCACCGACACGGTGGAGCAGCCCGACAAGCATGCGGAGTTTCTCGACAAGGTGCGTCGCATGAAGGTGCCCGTCCTCGTGTTAATCAACAAGATAGACCTCTCCGACGAGCAGGCGCTCAACGCCCTTTGCGAGCGTTGGCACGAAGCGCTTCCCGAGGCGGAGATTTTCCCCGTATCGGCGCTCCACCGCTTCGGCGTGGACCGTGTGCTCTCGCGCATCGAGGCGCTGCTGCCCGAGTCGCCCGCCTATTTCGACAAGGACCAGTGGACCGACAAGCCCGCGCGCTTCTTCGTCACCGAAATCATCCGCGAGAAGATTCTCCTCTACTACGACAAGGAGATTCCCTACAGTGTGGAGGTCGTCGTGGAGCAGTTCAAGGAGAGCGACCGCAACATTCACATCAATGCTGTCATCTATGTCGAGCGCGAATCGCAGAAGGGCATCATCATCGGTCATCGCGGCGTGGCTCTCAAGCGTGTTTCCACCGAGGCGCGCAAGAGCCTGGAGCAGTTCTTCGGCAAGAGCATCTTCCTCGAGATTTTCGTCAAAGTCGACAAGGATTGGCGCTCTTCGGCCAAAGCTATGAAGCAGTTCGGCTATGACCTGAGCGACTGATGCGGAGAGAAAAATAAATAGTTAGAAACGATTAAATATAACGCCCTATGTCTAATATCGTAGCCATTGTAGGAAGACCCAACGTCGGCAAATCGACGCTCTTCAACCGCCTTACGCAAACACGCCACGCCATCGTGAGCGACGAGGCTGGAACGACGCGCGACCGTCAATACGGCAAGTGCGACTGGCAGGGGCGTGAGTTCTCCGTCATCGATACGGGTGGCTGGGTGGTCAACTCCGACGACATCTTTGAGGAGGAGATTCGCAAGCAGGTGACGCTGGCCACCGAGGAGGCCGATGTCATTCTTTTCATGGTCGATGTGCAGAACGGCGTCACCGACCTTGACGAAGAAGTGGCCGGCATCTTGCGTCGCACCAAGAAGCCCGTCATCCTGGTGACCAACAAGATGGACAACAATGAGACGTGGCTTGCTGCCGAGTTCTACGGGCTCGGTCTGGGTGATCCTATCGGCATTTCCGCCGCCACCGGCAGCGGCACGGGCGACCTGCTCGACCTCGTGATGAGCAAGTTCCCCAAGCAGGGCGAACTGCTTCCTGAGGAGAACATCCCCCGCTTTGCAGTGGTCGGGCGTCCCAATGTCGGCAAGTCGAGCATCATCAACGCCTTCATCGGTGAAGACCGCCATATCGTCACCGACATCGCCGGCACCACGCGCGACAGCATCTACACGCGCTACGAAAAGTTCGGTTTCGACTTCTATCTGGTCGATACGGCCGGCATCCGCAAGAAGTCGAAAGTGTCAGAAGATTTGGAGTTCTACAGCGTGATGCGCTCCATCCGCGCCATTGAGAACAGCGACGTGTGCATCCTCATGCTCGATGCCACGCGCGGCATCGAGGCGCAGGACCTCAACATCTTCCAGCTTATCCAGAAGAATCAGAAGAGCCTGGTGGTGGTCGTCAACAAGTGGGACCTCGTGGAGGACAAGACACAGCGCGTCATGGACACCTTCATTGACGCTATCCGCGACCGCATGGCCCCCTTCACCGATTTCCCCATCATCTTCGGCTCCGCGCTCACCAAGCAGCGTATCTTCAAGGTGCTGGAGACCGCTGCCGCCACCTATGAGAACCGCCGTCGCAAGGTCTCCACGCACCGGCTCAACGAGGAGATGCTGCCCCTCATCGAGGCTTACCCGCCTCCATCGATGAAGGGCAAGTACATCAAGATAAAGTATTGTTCGCAGGTGCCCGACACGCATGTGCCTACCTTTGTCTTCTATGCCAATCTGCCCCAATACGTCAAAGAGCCCTATCGCCGCTTTCTTGAGAACAAGATACGCGAGCGTTGGAATTTCAACGGTACGCCCATTAATGTATTTATACGTCAGAAATGATGAGAAAGACGTTTTTCCTGCTCTTGGCTGCAGCCCTTGTGCTGGGTGCCTGCCGCAAGAGGATGAGCGACGAACTTACCCACGACAGCGCGCGCGCTGCCGCGGAGCGTTTCTACGGGATGCTGATTCAGGGCGAGTGCGAAGCATACGTCAACGCACTTGAAGGCAACGATGTGCGCGACAGTCTCACGCGCTGTGAGATGATCGATGCCGTCACGCAGTATGTGGAGCACGAGAACGAGACGCATCAGGGGTTGCGTCAGGTTGTGGCCGTCTCCGACACCATCTTTGCCGACTCCCTTTGCACGGTCAGTCTCGACGTGACCTATGGCGACTCTCTGGTGGAACATGTGGTGCTCCCGCTCGTTTTCAGCGGGGGAGAATGGAGGATACGATGAGACAGTTGCTGCGCACGCTTTGGACGCCGCTCTATCCCGTGCTGGTTTTCCTTGTGTGCCAGCTGGCCGGAGGCCTTGTGCTCTATGTGGCGCCGGGAGGTTTGGCCTGGTCGCTTCTGGCCGTTGATGTCCTTTGTGTGTTGTGGCTGGCCTTCGGCCGTCTGATCATCCTTCGCGACGTGCATGTTGATCTCTCGTGGCGTAGCGGCCGTTTCCTTTGGGCTTTTTTCGGGGCTCTCGCCGTCATTCTTGCGCTCAACATCATTTCCGAATGGATGAGCCTGCCCGACCTCATTGAGGACGCAGTGTGCGATCTCGTGCGCCGTCCGCTCGGCGTCGTGGTCATCGCGCTGCTGGGTCCTGTGGCCGAGGAACTATGCTTTCGCGGCGCCGTCATCGGCGGTATGTTGCGTCTGGGCTGCCGTCCTTGGACGGCCGTTCTGGTCTCTTCGCTGCTCTTCGGGCTGATACATTTCAACCCTGCCCAAGTGCCCTTTGCTTTTGCGATGGGTCTCGTGCTCGGTGTGCTCTATCTGCGCACGGGCAGCTTGTTGCTGCCGATGCTGGTGCATGTGGTCAACAACAGCCTTTCCGTTGTCCAGATTCGCCTTATGGGTGATGAGGTGCGTTCTTTCACGCTGACGGATTGGATGGGCGCTCCGCTGGCGGCGCTTACGGCGTTGGCGTCGTTCGCCCTGGGCCTGTGGCTGCTGAGGCGCTTCCTGCATTTGGACAAGCGGACGTTACGTCGGGAGATTAAACAGATGAAGAAATTGTATTCCGCAGAAAATCTGGATAATATCTCGTTGAACATAGAGGAATACTTCAGTCTTCAGGACCAGTGGGATGCGGCCCACACCGTGTTGCTCTACAGCGCCTTGCCCGATGAGGTCAACACCGATTATCTGCTCCTTGCGGCCGAGGACGACGGCAAGACGATTCTCTTGCCCCGTGTGGACGGTGACCGCCTCACGCTCCACGTTTACAGTCCAGACTCTATGGCTTCCGGGGCCTTCGGCGTTATGGAGCCTCAAGGTCCTGAGTTCCCTCCTTCGCGCTACGGCGAGATAGAACTGGCTGTCGTGCCCGGAATGGCGTTCGACCGCAGGGGACATCGTCTGGGGCGCGGCAAGGGCTACTACGACCGTCTGCTGCCGCTTTTGCCTGCCGCAAGGGTGGTGGGGTTGTGTTTCCCCTTCCAGGTGGTGGCTTCGGTGCCCCATGAGGCGCACGATGCTGCCGTACAGCCTTTTATGCCTGAACAACTGATTAATCTCTGAGTGCTATGACAGTCTGCATTGCCGAGAAACCGTCTGTGGCCAAGGATATTGCCAAAGTGCTGGGTGCCAACGCCTCGCGCGACGGCTATATGGAGGGCAACGGCTATCAGGTCACCTGGACCTTCGGCCATCTCTGCGAACTCAAGGAGCCGCACGAATACAATCCCCAGTGGCGCCAGTGGACGCTCTCATCGCTGCCCATGATACCGCAGCGCTTCGGCATCCGCCTGAAGGCCGACAAAGGTGTGGCGCACCAGTTTGAGGTGATACAGCGCCTCATGCAGGCTGCCGACAGTATCATCAATTGCGGCGATGCGGGGCAGGAGGGCGAACTGATTCAGCGTTGGGTGATGCAGTTGGCCGGCGCACGCTGTCCGGTGAAGCGTCTGTGGATTTCGTCGCTCACCGAGGAGGCCATCCGTGAGGGCTTTCAGACGCTCAAGGACCAGTCGGCCTATCAGTCGCTCTACGAGGCCGGTCTCATGCGCGCCATCGGCGATTGGACGCTGGGTATGAATGCTACGCGCCTATATACAATAAAATACGCCCGCCGCTCCGCTGCGGCTCAGGCTTCCCAGGTGCTCTCCATCGGCCGCGTGCAGACGCCCACGCTGGCGCTCATCGTCAGGCGTCAGCGCGAGATAGAGCAGTTTGTGCCCGAGCCTTATTGGGTGCTCTCCACCGTCTATCGCGACACGACCTTTACGGCCGTCATGAAGGAGGGCGACCGCGGCTTCCGCACTCAGGAGGAGGGGCGCCAGGCTATGGAGGCCATCAGCGGTACGCATTTTTCCGTCACTTTCGTAGAGAAGAAGAAGGGCAGCGAGGCGCCGCCGCGCCTCTACGACCTCACCTCGCTGCAGGTCGATTGCAACAAGAAGTTCGGCTTCTCCGCCGAGCAGACGCTGGGGCTCATCCAGTCGCTCTATGAGAAGAAGGTGGCCACCTACCCGCGTGTGGATACCACCTTCCTGCCCGACGACGTCTATCCCAAGTGTCCGCAGATTATGAACGGCCTGTTCAAGACCGTCTGGTCGGGGTGCGCCCCTTGGGCCGAACTGGTGCGTCCGTTGGGAGGCAAGCCGTTGCTCAAGAGTAAGAAGGTCTTTGACAACGCGAAGGTCACCGACCACCACGCCATCATCCCCACCGGCATTCCGCCCACGCAACTCACCGAGATGGAGCAGAAGGTCTTCGACCTCATTGCGCGTCACTTCATCGGCGCCTTCTATCCCGACTGCCTCTTCGAGACCACCACGGTTTTGGGCGAGGCTGCCGGCGTGAGATTCCGCACCACGGGCAAGCACATCACACAGCCCGGCTGGCGCGACGTTTGGGCCGCTGCGGAGCGCACGCAGAATGCCGACGATAAGGGGCAGAACGCCGAGGAGAAGACGCTGCCGGCCTTCACCGCCGGAGAGTCGGGCCCCCACGAGCCCACGCTCACAGAGAAACAGACCACGCCGCCCAAGCCCTACACCGAAGCCACGCTCCTGCGCGCTATGGAGACAGCCGGCAAGACGGTGGAGGACGATACGCTGCGCGATGCCCTCAAGGAGAACGGCATCGGCCGCCCCTCCACGCGTGCCGCCATCATCGAGACGCTCTTCCGCCGCCGCTACATCCGCAAGGAGCGCACCTCGCTGTGGGCCACGCAGACCGGCGTGCAGCTCATCGACATCATCCATGAGGAGTTGCTCAAGAGCGCCGAGCTCACGGGCATCTGGGAGAAGAAGTTGCGCCAGATAGAACGCCGTGAATACGATGCGCGCCAGTTTCTCGACGAACTCAAGCAGATGGTCACCGACCTGGTGGATGAGGTGATGCGCGACAGTTCCAACCGCCACGTGGAGTCCGTTCCTGAGCCCTCCGCCAAGCCGGCCGGAAAGGGGGGACGCAAGGGCGGCGCCAAGAAAAAGGAAGAATAGACGGTATTATCTCGCCTTCAGCGCCCCGACGGTCAGTGTGCCGTCGGGAGCCTGGTTTATGGGGGCGGACAGTGTGGGCATATCGTCGTAGGTGAGCACGAGTCCCACGGTGTATTTCACGCCCGGCGTCACGAGTACCTGCGGCGTCGGCCCGCTGAGGTCATACGCTATCTGCTCGCCGATCCACACGGGCTGCTCTTCGTCGAAGCCGCCCATCTCGCTCATCGTGTTCACGGCGGTGGCAACGGGCTGCGTGCCGTCGTAGAGCGTGATTTCCTCTCCCCGGATGCTATAGCCAAGCCTGCTCAGGAGCGCCTGCTGCACGTCGTAGGGGTCCAGCGTGGCGGTGACGCGGGCCTGCCCGTTGCTGTCGAAGCATATCCTGCGGAGCCGCTCCACCTGTATGCCGCTGCCTTCTGCGGCGCTGGTCGCGAGCCACAGGGTGCCGCTCCCTGCGTCGTAGCGGGCACGGGGCTGCCGTTTGTTGCTGATGTGGGGCAGCAGGGTGGACACCGCGCCCTTCACCACCGCGATGCCGTAGCCTTCGGTCGGTGTGTCGTCGGCTTCGCCCACAGCCTCCACGCTGATGCTGTTGGCCTCGTCGCTCATGATTTCATACTGGTGCAGGCGTTGTGCCTGTGCGAAGGCTTCCGTCACGCGGGCGGGTGCCGCTTCTTCTCCGCAGGGTGCATCCATCGTGCCGCTCACGGGGTGCACGTCGGGGCCTTGGCAGGCGCTCGTCAGGGCCCAGGCGGTGCACATAATCCATGCCTGTTTTTTAATGTGTAGTGCGAAATTCATGTTCATCGTTCAATGGTTTTCGGCAAAGTTACACAAAAAATCCGGTGTGAGCCCTCACTACGGCGGCAAAAAATGTTAAGAATGGCGCTTGTGAAATAAATGCGAAATGTTTTTGTGAGCCGGAACGACTGTTTTTTCGTAACTTTGTGCGGAAAATCCTTTTTTGAAGCATGACAGGCAACACACACTTTCCTCTCCTGACGTTCGGCCTCTTCCTGCTGCTTTGCGGCTGTGGGCGCAGCGGTGAGACGGACAACGGCGCCAAAGCCCCGACCGACCTCAGCGGTGCGTGGCGTCTG
>CADAVI010000086.1 GCA_902791295.1 uncultured Bacteroidales bacterium
CGTACAGACGAGCGACTGCCCATCTTTCGTGAACTGCCTATCCATCATAAGGCCATCATCTGTGAACCGCTGTTGGAGCGTATTGACTTCCGTGGCTGTCTTGGCCTGTGGGTAGAACAAGTGACTGTTGGTGGAGAGTCTGGCCGTGATGCTCGCGTGTGCGATTATGACTGGGTACTTGACATCCGCCGCCAGTGCGTCGAATCAAACGTCCCATTTCATTTCAAGCAGACGGGGGCATTGTTCCGCAAGGATGGCCGTCTGTATCGCATACCTCGTAGCCAGCAGATGGTGCAAGCCCGACGTGCTAACATCGGGTTCATGACGAGTCATATTGCAGGGAACCATCAATAGTCCCGAAAAGTGACATTTCAGTCGCTGTTTGTCTTGCAATGGTATGGGGAATTTGTCGTACCTTTGCATTGTCAAAATAAGAAACAATATGGTGAAGATACAGGAAATCAATGTAAAGTCGGTGATGACGAAGTCAAACCTGCCGGTGGCCGACTTCTCGGTGAATCCATACGTGGGCTGCCTGCACGGCTGCAAATACTGCTACGCCTCGTTCATGAAGCGGTTTACGAATCATCCGGAGCCTTGGGGCGAGTTTATTGACGTGAAATACTGGCCGGAAATAAAGAATTCCGGGCGGTATGCGGGCAAGGAAGCCTTCTTCGGTTCCGTGACCGACTGCTACCAGCCGCATGAAGCTAAATACAAACGCACACGTGCCCTGCTGGAACAGTTGCAGGGCAGCGGCATCAGCGTGAGCATCGCCACGAAGTCGGATCTTGTGCTGCGCGACCTTGACCTCATCAAGTCCTTCCCCCATGCCCGTGTGTCGTGGAGCATCAACACGCTCGACGAGTCGTTTCGCCGGGAGATGGACGTAGCCGTCAGCATTGAGCGCCGACTGGAGGCCATGCGCCGGTTCTACGAGGCCGGCGTTGAGACCACCTGCTTCATATCGCCCATCTTTCCAGGCATCACCGATGTCGAGGCCATCATCCGCAAGGCCAGGAGCTGCTGCAACCTCGTCTGGCTGGAGAACCTGAACCTGCGGGGCGACTACAAAGGAAAGATTCTCGACTGGATTCATGAGCGCCATCCCGAACTGGACCAACTCTATCGCGACACATATACGAAGAAAGACCGCTCCTTTTGGATGCAGCTCGATATGCAGATGCGGGCTTTCTGCGAGGCCGAGGGACTGCCCTACGTCCGCAACGACGACTCCGTGCGCTCCAGGCATGGCGAGCCGCCCGTGGTGGTCAACTATTTCTTCCACGAGGAGATAGTGAATAGAGGGAAATAAAGAATGGATTCCTGTCAGTGAGGGCGCCATCGTCCGCGTGGCTCCCGACGGCAAGCGTGCGCTGAAGAACACAGGCAAGGAGAATCCCCGTTTATTTTTTGATAAACTCGGATGGCGTCTGTCCGAAATGTTTCTTAAACTGGCGGGTGAAATGCTGGGGATATTCAAAGCCGAGTTGTTCTGAGGTCTCTGTGACGGTGGCTCCGCCGATAAGCAACTGCTGGGCACGCTGCATCAGAAACCGGCGGATGTATGAGGAGGCCGTATCGCCCGTCAGCTCACGGATGAGGTCGCCGAAGTAGTTGGGCGAAAGGAAGAGTTGTTGGGCGCAGTATTTCACGGTGGGCAGTCCATGCCGGCGCTGCAGGTGCCGGGCATAGTATTGTCGTAGCAGGTGCTCGAAGCGGGGCAGCAGGTCGGAGTTGGCGGACCGGGCCGACGTGGAGAGTTGCTGAGCATAGTATCGGGCCACGAACTCGAGTATCTGCTCTACCAGCGAGGTGACGATGCGCAGCGTGTGGGCATCTCTCTCCCGGCGCAATTCCTGTCGTATCTGCTCCAGCAGACCGACGATGCAGAGTCGCTGTTCATCGGTCATCAGCAATGCTTCGCTGACGCTGTAGGTGAAGTAGGTATAGTCAGGCATGCGTTGTCCCAACTCCGTGCCGCGCAGCAGTTCGGTGTCGAAGAGCAGTGCCCAGCCCATGGTGTGTATCTCCTCGCCCGTGTCGGCCTTGCCGCCAATCTGTCCGGGGGCGACGCACATCAGCGCATGGCGGTGCAGGTCATATTGCAGTTGTCCGTACGACAGGTTTTCCAGCTCCTCGTCGCCTATGAACAGAGCATACACATCGTAGTTGTTGAGCGAGTGGCGGCAATGTTCCAACTCGTCGTAGTGAATCACGGAGACGAGCGGATGCAGTTCGGGGGCACCGATATACCGGGCGTAGTCGTTGACATTGTGAACGCGTAGAATCTTCTCCATAAAAGCCTGTTTTGCCTGCAAAGTTAGCAATAAATATCGAGAATCCGTAATTTTGGTTGTTTAATCAGTAAATCATGCAAGCAAATTCTCACGGAGTCGCCGTATCTTTGCACTGTAAAAATGAAAATAACTGAAGATTTATGGCAAAGATTGCATTAGGAACCTGGGCCTGGGGCGCAGGAGTTTTCGGTGGCGACACCGTGTTTGGAAGCAAGACAGACGCAGAGAACCTGAAGCCCGTATTTGATGCGGCAATGAAGGCCGGACTCTCTCTTTGGGACACCGCAACGGCCTACGGCATGGGTGAATCGGAACGCATACTCGGCCAACTGGCAAGGGCATACAAACGCGAGGATGCGCAGATTTCGACGAAGTTCACGCCGCAGATTGCCGAGGTGTTCGACAATTCCGTGGAGAAGATGGCCGATGCCTCTATCGAGCGCATGGGATGCGACTACATCGACATCTACTGGATTCACAACCCGATGGACGTGGAGCGTTGGACTCCCGGACTGATTCCCCTGCTTCAGTCCGGCAAGGTAAAGCGTGTGGGTGTGTCGAACCATAACATCAGGGAGATTCAGCGTGCCAACGAAATCCTGGGCGAAGCTGGCTTCAAGGTGTCTGCCGTTCAGAACCATTTTTCCTTGCTCTATCGCTCAAGCGAGAAGGGTGGGGTGCTCGACTATTGCAAGGAGAACGGCATTGAGTTCTGGGCCTACATGGTGCTGGAGCAGGGTGCCCTCTCGGGTAAATATAACAAGGAGAACCCGCTGCCCGCAGAGAGCGACCGCGGCAAGAAGTACAACCCTGTGCTGCCGCAACTGGAGGCGCTGACGAACGAGATGAAGGCCATCGGAGAAAAGTATGGTGCCTCATGTTCGCAGATTGGCATCGCCTGGGCCATTGCCAAAGGCAGCATGCCCATCATCGGCGCCACGAAGGAGCGCCACGTCACAGAGGCTGCCGAAGCTGCCGACATCGTGCTGACGGCTGAGGAAGTGGCCCGCCTGGAACAGCTCGCCGATGCCACCGGCATCGACACGCGCGGCGGTTGGGAACACTCGATGGAGTGAAGAATGAAAAGTGAAGTGTGAGGAATGAAGCATTTGCTATCGCTGTTGTTGCTGTCGATAATGGCCGCAACTGAAACTATGGCTCAGGGCGTGATGGATGTGCACAGCCACATCATCACTCCTGAGTTTTTGTCTGCTCTCGAAAGTGAGGGGCGGTTGACGGACGAGGGTTTCCCTCTGCCGAAATATGACGCAGAGGCGCATCTGAAGTGGATGGACGAGACGGGCATCCGGACATCGGTGCTGACGTTGGCTGCACCACAGCCGAAAGCCTACCCCCACACCCTCCCCGAGGGAGGGGAGCCGGGATGCTCCGTCATCAGAAGGTGTAATGAGGCCGCAGCAAGACTAAAGCAGGAACATCCCGGCCGTTTTCTGTTTTGTGCGGCATTGCCGTTGCCCGATGTGGATGCGGCCATCCGCGAGGCTGTCTATGCCCTCGACACGTTGAAGGCCGACGGCATCAAGTTGGCAACGAATGTTTGCGGTCAATATCTTGGGAGTCCGGAGCTGGACACACTCTTCTCTGTGCTGAATGAACTGCGGGCCGTCATCATTCTGCATCCCCATCGCCCCGAGCCGGTCAACCGCCAGGTGATGCAGCAGACACCTCTGGCCATGCAGGAATATCTCTCGGAAACCACCCGGGCTGTTACGAACATGATTAGCCGCAATGTGCTGGCCCGCTACCCCGATGTGAAGGTTGTGGTGCCCCATTGCGGAGCCTACCTGCCCTTGGCCATCCCGCGCATGAAGTCGTTGACTCCCGTGATGCAGAAAAACAGGATGGTGGGCGAGATAGATTATGCGGCCAATCTTGCTGCCCTCTACTACGACCTGGCAGGCGCACACAGCCCCGAGGTCATTCGCATGTTGCTCACCGTCACCCAGCCCGACCATCTGCTTTACGGTTCCGACTATCCCTACGCGGCTCCGCAAGTGCTCACCCAAAGCCTCGGGCGCATGAAGCACTACCTGACATCAGAGCGAGATCTCGCTCCCTATAAGGAAATGATTCTTTGGAAGAATGCGGAAAAGTTATTTGACAAATAACTAAGAACAAATAATAATCGTTTCGAACATGAAAAGGTTTATTATCGTGATAATATGCACCATGCTAACATTGTTGGGCACAAGTGCATCGGCAAAGACGCTCGTGGTGTACTATAGTTACACCAACTATTGTCGTGAGATAACGACTTAAGTTATCCTTGTAAGACTGAGATAATGGCAATGAAACAGAAGTTTTCCCTTATGTTGTTCGCCCTTGTGCTATCCGTCACGGCAGCGGCACAAGAGACGGCAACGCCAGTAAAACACGAAACTATGATAGTCAGATTAGCCGAAATTGAGGTATATCCAGAGCATCTGCAGGAATACCTGAAGTTTGCGGGTGAGGTGGACCGCTTGAGTGTGGAGCGCGAACCGGGCGTCGTCTGCCTCTTCCCGATGCAGAGCACGGAGGACTCCACGCAGATTCGCATCCTCGAAATCTATGCTTCGGAGGAAGCCTATCAGAGCCACATCAAAACGGAGCATTTCCTGAAGTACAAGCAGGGCACACTCCACATGGTGAAGAGCCTGAGGCTGCCCGCCATGAAGCCGCTCGCCCCCGAGACGATGAAACTGATATTCAACAAACAAAGATAAACGTATAAAGAAAATTGTGATGATGCTCACGGCACTGCTGGTTGTCAGCCTCAGTGCCTGCTCACAGAAAAAAACAGAAACAACGATGGAACAAAAAGTATTGGTAGCCTATTTCTCGGCATCGGGAACGACCAAGGGCGTTGCCCGACAGTTGGCAGAAGTGGCAGGAGCCGACCTGCACGAAATCAAACCTGAAAAGCCTTATACGAATGCAGACCTCGACTGGAATGACAGGCAGAGCCGTTCGTCAGTAGAGATGCAGGACAAGCATTCGCGTCCGGCCATCACCGCCAAGCTCCAAAACATGAAGGATTATGATGTTGTGTATGTAGGTTTTCCCATCTGGTGGTACACCTGTCCCACGATTATCAACACGTTCATGGAGGCTTACGACTTCCGGGGCAAGACCGTCATTCCCTTCGCAACATCAGGAGGCAGTGGCATCAAGAAGGCTTGTGCAGACCTGAAGGCCGCTTATCCCAACCTGAATTGGAAAGAGGGAAAACTCTTGAATAGTGCTTCAAAGGCAGAGCTACAGAAATGGGTGGAGAGTAATCGCTGAATTGGAGTTTATGCTCTGACCCACGGACGATTTTCAGGATTCGGCTTTCTGCAAGGGCATGCTTAATTGCTATGCTCTTGACGGAAAGCCGCTTTTTCATAAATCATCCTAAAATCGTGCACAAAGTTACGGATTTATCTCCGATATTGCTCAGAATTGACTATTTTTGCAACAAAGTTAGTAATTCGGACAGATAAATCGGAATTTATGGAAAATAGCAAAATACAATTTTTGAAGAAAAGTTACCTGCTGTTTATGGCTATGCTCGCTTTCACTCTGATAGTCCATGCACAGACAGCAAATGATAACCCTCGCGAACGCCTATGGCAAGCGTTTCTCACACCGCCCGACAGCATCCGCGTAGGATGCTACTATTATTGGGTGAACGAGCAGGTGGATCCTAAAGGTGTTGTGGCCGACTTGGAGTGGATGAAGGAGAACGGCATTACCTTGGCATTCCTGGCCACTGACATTCGCGACCGAACGACATGGGATAATCCTTGGGAGGGGCAGGCTTTCGGCAAAAACAAATTTCAGAGCCGCCTGTGGTGGAAGAATCTGCGTACGGCACTGAAAACAGCCGGTCGGCTGGGCATCGAGATGGGCTTGTTCAACTGTCCAGGATGGAGTCAGTCGGGTGGGCCATGGGTGAAGCCCGAGGAAGCTATGCGCAACTGGACGTCCCATGGCATAGAAGTCTGTAAGACCAAAGAGGGCACCGACGTAATGTGCTCACCCTGTTCGCCCGATGCACAGGGGCTGGAGGTAGACAAACTCTCGAAGGTGCACGTGCAGAAACACTTCGAGGCATTCATTGGTGAGATTCTGCGCCGTATCCCTCAGAAGGACCGCCCCACGCTGACCACCGTTGTTGTGGACAGTTGGGAACGTGGGAAGCAAAACTACACCGATTCTATCTTTTCAAAATTCAGTCATCGATTCGGCTATGAGCTTGACTACACCAACCCCGCTTGTCAGAAGGATCTCGATCGGCTCATTGCCGACCTGGTAGCTTCAGAGTATATGGGCGGACTGACGGAGAAAGCCCATGAATATGGTCTGCGTACTTGGTGTGAGCCCTACGCTCACAGCCCCTTCCCTGCCAACAGCATCACCTACGGCAGTGCAGCCGACGAGGTTGCTGCGGAATTTTGGGTGGACGATCGCAAGTTCCGCCAGAAAGAGGTAGATGCAGCTCTCGGTTCCGCACGTCGCAGTGGCAAGAACAGAGTATGGGCTGAGAGTTTCACCGATGGTTGGCCTGAACTGGCAAAGGATGACTGGAGCTTTGAGAAGCTAAAGCCCATAGCCGACCGCTACTTCCATGCAGGCATCAATGCAAGCATCCTTCATGTCATGATTTCGCA
>CADAVI010000087.1 GCA_902791295.1 uncultured Bacteroidales bacterium
CCATGAAGAAATGGAGGATTGAGGACTCTGAAGAACTCTACAACATCAAAGGTTGGGGCGTGAACTACTTCGGCATCAACGAGAAGGGACACGTCACGGTGAGTCCGAAGAAGAACGGGGTGGAAATCGACCTGAAGGAGGTAGTCGATCATTTGGCTTCGCGCCACGTGGCAGCCCCCGTGCTGCTGCGCTTCCCCGACATCTTGGACAACCGCATCGAGAAGACCGACAGCTGCTTCCGCAAAGCGGCCAAGGAATACAACTATCAGGGCGAGCATTTCATCATTTTTCCCATCAAGGTGAACCAGATGCGCCCCGTGGTTGAAGAGATTATATCCCACGGCAAGCGCTACAACCTGGGGCTTGAAGCCGGCTCCAAGCCCGAGCTCCATGCCGTGCTGGCCACCAACATGGACTCCGACTCCCTCATCATCTGCAACGGCCACAAGGACCAGAACTTCATCGAAATGGCCCTGCTGGCACAAAAGATGGGCAAGAGGGTCTTCCTTGTGGTAGAGAAGTTGCCGGAACTCGCCATCATCGCCCAAGCCGCCGAGAAGCTGGGCGTACGCCCCAATCTGGGCATCCGCATCAAGCTGGCTTCCACCGGCGCCGGCAAGTGGAGCGAGAGCGGCGGCGACGCCTCCAAGTTCGGCCTCAACTCCTCCGAACTGCTCCTGGCTTTGCAGCAGCTCGATGAGATGGGCATGGGCGACTGCCTCAAACTCATCCACTTCCACATCGGCAGCCAGATTACCAAGATACGCCGTATCTCATCGGCACTGAGAGAGGCTTCGCAGTTCTACGTGCAACTCCACCGCATGGGCTATCCCATCAAGTTCGTTGACTGCGGCGGCGGCCTCGGCGTGGACTACGACGGCACGCGCTCCAGCAACTCCGAGAGTTCCGTCAACTACAGCATACAGGAGTATGTCAACGACTGTCTCTACTCCTTTATCGATGCCGCCGACAAGAACGGCATCCCCCACCCCAACATCATCTCCGAAGGCGGACGCTCGCTCTCAGCCCACCACTCGGTGCTCATCCTTGACGTGCTCGAAAGTGTCTCCGCACCGCGCATGCCGGAAGACTTCGAGCCGGGCCAGGAGGACCACAAACTGGTGCATGAGCTCACCGACATCTGGGACAAACTCTCGTCGCGCAGCATGCTGGAGGACTGGCACGATGCACAGGACATCCGCGAAGAAGCCCTGGAGCTCTTCGCCCACGGCATCATCGACCTCAAGACACGCGCCCAGATTGAGAGCCTCTATTGGGCCATCTCACACGAAATCGCCGAACTGGCCCACCACCAGAAGCACGTGCCCGACGAGTTGCGCTCGCTCGATAAGCAGATGGCCGACAAATATTTCTGCAACTTCTCCCTCTTCCAGAGCATGCCCGACTCGTGGGGCATCGACCAGCTCTTCCCCATCATGCCCATCGAACGCCTTGACGAACAGCCCACCCGATCGGCACAGCTGCAGGACATCACCTGCGACAGCGACGGCAAAATCACGGCCTACGTCAACGGCGTGCAGCAGACCTCCTATCTGCCGTTGCATGAGGTGAAGGCCGAGGAGCACTACTACATCGGCGTGTTCCTCGTGGGTGCCTATCAGGAAATCATGGGCAACATGCACAACCTCTTCGGCGACACCAATGCCGTGCACCTGTCCGTCAACGAAGACGGCACCGGCTACACCATCGACCAGGTGATTGACGGCGAGACGGTGGCCGACGTGTTGGAATATGTGCAATACGACCCGAAGAAACTCGTGCGCCGCCTTGAGATATGGGTGTCGAAAGCCACCAAAGACGGCAAGATCACCGAGGCTGAGGGCAAAGAATTCATCGCTAACTATCGTTCCGGACTCTATGGATACACCTATCTTGAATAAAGTCAACGTCATCAAAGTGGGTGGCGCCGTGGTGGAAGACGGGCAGATGCTCTCCGCACTGCTCGAAGGATTTGCCGCGCTTGAAGGCGCCAAGGTGCTGGTGCACGGCGGCGGACGTTCCGCCACAAAAATGGCAGCCGCACTGGGCATCGAGACCCGCATGGTGGAGGGCCGTCGCGTCACCGACGAAGAAATGCTGCGCGTGGTGCAGATGGTCTATGGCGGACTGGTCAACAAAACCCTCGTGGCCCGCTTGCAGTCGCTCGGCGTGAATGCCGTCGGACTGACCGGCGCCGACATGAACATCATCCGCGCTCACAAGCGTGCGCCCAAACTTGTGCGTTTTGAGGACGGACACGAAGAGACCGTGGATTACGGCTGGGTGGGCGACGTGGACTCTGCCGACGGCGAAGCTCTCGCCCTGCTGCTGCGCCACAAGCCCTGCGTCATCCCCGTGGTGGCGCCCCTCACCCACGACGGCAAGGGCCACATGCTCAACACCAACGCCGACACCATGGCTGCCGAAACCGCCAAAGCGCTGACGCCGCACTTCGACGTGACGCTGACCTACTGCTTCGAGAAGCCCGGCGTGCTGCGCAATGCCGATGATGACAGCAGCGTCATCCGTGAAATCGACGAAGCCTCGTTCGCACAGCTCAAGAGCGACGGCATTGTCAGCGGCGGCATGCTGCCCAAGCTGGAGAACGCCTTTGCCAGCCTGAGGGGCGGCGTGAGCGAGGTGGTCATCACCCACTGGAGCGACCTCCGTCATGAGCGAGGAACGGTCATACGGCTTTAAAGAGCACGTCTGGCCGCTGCGCGACAAGATGTTCCGTCTGGCTCACCGCATCACCCTCTCCCGTGAAGAGGCGGAGGATGTGGTGCAGGACACGCTGGAACGCATGTGGCGCGACCGTGAACGCCTTTCCCTTCTCGACAGCGTGGAGGCCTGGACGCTGCGCCTGGTGCGCAACCTCTCCCTCGACCGCCTGAAGCGCTCGGGCCGACAAGCCGTGGAGCTGGATCCCGAACGCGATGCCGCAGCCGCCCCCGGCGCCGACCGCACGATGGAGCTGGAGGAAGGCATGCGACTGGTGCGTGAAGCAATGGACCGGCTGCCGGAGATGCAGCGCAGCATCATGGAGCTGCGCGACATCGAAGGCAAAAGCTATGCGGAAATTGCAGAAATTCTGGAGCTCACAGAGTCGCAGGTGAAGGTGTATCTGCACCGCGGGCGAGAAAAAGTAAAAAAAAGTTTGATTGGGGTGTAACCTTTTCCATTCTCATTCGTCATACATAACGGATATGAAAGACTACAAGTACATCGAAGAGCTCCTTGAGAGCTATTTCAGAGCGGAGACCAGCCTGCAGGAAGAGCAGATTCTGAGCGCTTTCTTTCAGGATGAAAGCCAAGTGCCGCAGCATCTGAAAGCCTATCGTGCGCTCTTCGCCGTTGAAGAGGAGATGCGCCGCCAGCGTGCGCCACAGGCTTCTGCGGAGTCTTTCGGCCGACAGCCGGCCCGCCGGGTGAATCTTCGCCCCTTCTACCGCGCTGCAGCCTCCGTAGCCATCGTGCTCTGCCTCGGCATGGCTGCCAGCATGAGCATGGGCGTCACCGGAGACGACAAGGCCCCTACGGCGGAAGCCGTGGAGAATCCCGATGCCGAATTTGGCGAAATGAAGCAGTCGCTCACGCCGCAGAGTTCGGCCGCCGTTGAGAAGAAAGATACACTTTTTCTATACTGAACCAATCAATCTTAAAAAAGAACCAACAGACGCTGTAATGTGTCGGAAAAAAGAGGTCGCCGTGAGGCAACCTCTTTTTCTTTATCATTATATTATGGAATAATTAGTCAACATCCAGGCTCCGCCATGCGCAGAGCGGCGTCACGATCCTGCTCCAACTGCGCCTTCAGCGCCTCCAGAGACGGAAAGGCGCGCTCCTCGCGCAGGAAGCCTATCAGCTCCAGAGAAAGTGTCTGCCCGTAGAGGTCACCGGAAAAGTCAATCAGGTGCACTTCCACCGAGAGGTCGTTGCCGTTGTTGGCAGTGGGGCGTGTGCCGATGTCCATCATCCCCGCACCGTAGGGAGTCCGCACGGCGTAGGCACCCTCGCGGGGCAACACCTTCCCCGGCGTTATGGCCAGGTTGGCGGTGGGGAATCCGATTGTATGCCCCAAGCGGTGGCCCTCCACCACGGTGCCACTGAGCAGATAGGGATGCCCCAGCAAGTCCTGCGCTTCACGTATATTGCCTTCGGCGAGCAGTCTGCGAACGGTCGTGGACGAGACGTGCACATCGGACAACTCGCGGGCTTTCACCACCTCGATGCCGCAAGCCTCACCCCAGCGCACATAGTCTTCAAAGACCGCTTCTCCGTGTCCGAAGCGATGGTCGTAGCCCATCAGCAGGAGGCTGACACCGCGGGGCTTCAACACCTCACGCATGAACTCCTCCGCACTGAGACGGGCCATGTCACGGTCGAAAGTCAGCACATCCAGACGCGAGATGCCGGTCTCACGCAACAGGCGGCATTTCTCCTCCAGCGTGGTCAGCAATTGGGGGATGTAGTCGCTCTGCAACACGATTCGGGGATGACGGTCCATCGTCAGCACCAGCGTATCCAGGTGACGGCTGCCGGCAAGCGTCATCAGTTGCTCTATCAGACACCTGTGGCCGCGGTGCACACCGTCAAAGAAGCCTATCGTTGCTGCAAACATGGAGCAAAGGTACAAAAAAAACAGGAGACTTTGGGGTTATTTCAACTTTTTTTCGTACTTTTGTCGCGGATTCATAATGAATCGCGTTGGACTTGTAGCTCAGTTGGTTAGAGCAACAGACTCATAATCTGGAGGTCCTTGGTTCAAGCCCAAGCTGGTCCACGATAAAAATCAAGCACTTACGAGTTTCTCGCAAGTGCTTTTTTCATGTCTGCGTAAACAATGCGTAAACATTTTCTTTCAGTCTCCCCTTTTCTGCTATGAAGTTTCATAGAGTTTCTATGATACGATTTTACAGGAGAAATGCGAAAGAGGAAGAAATTGTCTTTTGCTTTCATTTGTTGACTTTTGGCAAAATTTAACAAGACGTTTGTTCCAGCTTCCGAAGAAATGTTGTAACTTTGTATCATGAAATCAAAAAAGAGATATTTAATGTTAAGGATATGCCTCAATGTTGAGGCAACAAAGAACAGGATGTCAAGAAGAAGATAATGATGACTTATTAGTGTCTATCCTCCAATACAACAAGATATGCACGATAAGGGGGTGGTTATTGCAACCACCCCCTTATTGGAGAATTTTGTGAAAACGGCCCCCTGAAAACAGAAAAATGGTCCGCTAATAACAAGAAGTTTATTAGCAGACCAAAGTCGTCATTTTGGAGGGATCATTTTTGACCGTTATCAAACTCTCTTTTTACTTCTTTCTTGTCCTCATAGATTCACCACTCAATTCGATACGATGTGCAGTATGTGCGATTCTGTCGATGATGGCATCTGCGATTGTCGGGTCACCGATTGCATCATACCATCCGTCGACTGGTATCTGTGACGTTATTATCATCGACTTTCGACCATGCCTGTCCTCGATGATGTCGAGCAGTATAGCGAGTTCCTTGGAGTCAAGTCCGAGGATGAAGAGGTCGTCAAGCACCAGCAGTGCCGACTTTTCAATCTTCTTCATGTCTGCATCGTATGTGCCCTTTGCCTTGGCTCCCTTGAGTTTGTTCATGAGTTTCGGCGCGCTGGCATAATATGTGCAGCGCATTCTCGCAGGCCTTGATGAGATCCTCCTTGCGCTGCGAGGACACGGCCTCCACGTAGGTCAGGCCGCTGGCAGGAAGGATGGTTACAGCCACCTCACAGGGTATATCTTCACCTGTACGCGCATCCTTGATGTGCAGCTTGTCGCCGGCGTAGTCGATATACATCTGATCGCCGGGGATGTGCTCCACATGTCCCACGGCACGTTCCTGCTTCATATAGGAGCGCAGGCGGGTGCAGAATGTCGAGTAGTTGTAGCCATCAGGATAGTCGGTAATGTATTCGGCATACAAGACCTTCTTTGTCAGCTTCCTGTTGCGGCGCAAACGTCCTGCATAGACAGATAACAGTGGACGAAGGTCCAACTCGTTCTGAGAAGGCGGGACTTCAATGTCGTGCCCACAGAACAGTAACTCCTGCAGGTGCTCCTCATCCAGACGGAGCAATTCGTTAATACTCTTTCCTAGCTCCTAATAGGCCCGGATATACTTTCTTACAGTGTTCGCGACAGGCCAAGTGTCGCACTGATAGACTTTATGCCCATTCCGTGGCTGTAAAGTCGCAGAATTTTTGTAATTTTGCCGTGCATTATCACAAAATGTTTTAATGTTAGTATATTAGTCAAAGCGCGCCCCTCCAAAAGACGCATGGCTAATATACAAAAAAGCCCCCACAAATCCAAACAATTTGTGGGGGGGGCAATTTTTTATCGTTACAGAGGGGGCAGTAGCAATTCGTCACAAGGGGTTGCACCCTATAGTTTTCAGGGGTCCATTTTCACAAAATTCTCCAAGTATGGCAGAAAATAGAGTATCTTTGAGAATCTTTAACTGTCATACTTGGGTCAAGTGTAAAAAGCATACTCGAATTTGCATCATTTCGTTACTAGGTGATACTGAAGAATTGAATATTTCGCAAAGTATTTTGTTTGTAAATGTTATTTTTAATGAGATTTATTCAAGATTATCACAATTAAATCGTACCTTTGCACTAAGTATTAAAGCAAAATGGATAATAAGGATTATAACCG
>CADAVI010000088.1 GCA_902791295.1 uncultured Bacteroidales bacterium
GGTTGTCGGGGTCGTAGCCGCGATGCGTGGGGAGGTCGAAGGCCACGGAGAGGCCCTTCTGACCGCTGGCCAGGTTGCGGCGATAGAAGGCGTTGGACTCCTCGGCGGTGGAGAATCCGGCATACTGACGGATGGTCCACGGGCGGAAGGGATACATCATGCTGTAGGGGCCGCGCAGGAAGGGCGGGATGCCGGCAGCGAAGTCGAGATGCTCCATGCCTTCGAGGTCTTCTTTGGTATAGACGGGCTGAATGTCAATCTGCTCGGCCGTCTTCCAGTTGGCTGTGATGCCGTTTTCCTTTTGCCATTGCAGGCCGTTCTTGGCCTCAATGCCGGAAAAAATGTCTATGTTGCTGAATTGTTTGCGTGCCATAATCAGATTCCGAGTTTTGCGTTGTACTCCCTGAGAGTCTCAAGCTGGTTAGACCTTACGTGGATGAAGTTCTCAATGCCGGCCTTCTGCAGGTCCTCCATGCAGGCCGGAGCGCCGGCCACAACGAACATGGCGCGACCGTCGAGACACTTGAAGGCGGGGACGGCATACTCGGCATACTCATCATCGCTGGAGCAGAGCACCACGATGTCGGCGCCGGCCTTGAGCGCGGCGTCCACGCCCTCTTCCACCGTCTTGAAGCCCAGGTTGTCCACCACCTGATAGCCGGCTGCGGCGAGGAAGTTGCAGGAGAACTGGGCGCGTGCCTGGCGCATGGCCAGATTGCCGATGGTCAGCATGAAGGCCACGGGCACCTTGGCTGCCTTCTCGGTGGTGAGGCGCAGCGTCTCGAAGTCGGAAGCCAGACGGGTGGTCCTGATGCCGCCCTCGGCCTCTCCGCCGCCGCAGCACTTGCAGCAGGCCTCCACGGGCTGCTTGCCTTCGCTCTTCTCGGTGAAGTTGGGGAACTGGTTGGTGCCCAGCAGGAACTCCTTGCGCTTGCCGGCATTGGCGTGGCGGGCAGCGTTGGTGTCGTTGATGACCTTCTGCACGGCGCCGGCCTTCACGGCAGCGAGGAAGCCGCCCTGCTCCTCCACGGAGAGGAAGAGCTTCCAGGCCTGCTCGGCCAGAGCCTTCGTGAGTTCCTCTATAAAATAGGAACCGCCGGCCACATCGACCATGCGGTCGAAATGACACTCGTCCTTGAGCAGCAGCTGCTGGTTGCGGGCAATGCGCTCGGCGAAGTCGGTGGGCGTCTCGTAGGGGGCGTCGAAGGGTGTCACCACGATGCTCTCCACACCGCCCAGAGCGGCCGACATGGTCTCCGTCTGGGAGCGCAGCATGTTGACGTAGGAGTCGAAGAGGGTCTGGTTGTAGGTGGTGGTATAGGCGCAGACGTGCATCTTGCAGGCCTCTTTGTTGTCGGTGTACTGGCTGACAATCTGGGCCCACAGCATACGTGCGGCGCGCAGTTTGGCAATCTCCATGAAATAGACGCCGTTAATGCCAAGGTTGAACTTGATGTCGGCAGCGGCCTCTTCAGCCGGAATGCCGGCTTCGGTGAGCTGCTGGAGGTATTCGTTGCCCCAAGCCAGAGCGTAGCCCAAATCCTGATAGCTGTAGGCGCCGGCATTGGTGAGCCTGTAGGCGTTGACGGCCACTGCGCGGAAATTGGGGTAAGCCTTGAGGGCGGCCACCATCTCGGGTGCAGCCTCAAGCACGGCGCTGACGTCCTTGCCCTTCATTACCATCTTTTCGATGGGGTCGAAGGAGATGCTGCCCGTGATGCGGGCGGGGTCGTAGCCCTTGCTGCGGAAATAGGCGTCGAGCAGCTTGGCCAGCTCCACGCTGTGGCGCTGACAGGTTTGGAAGTTGAGCTCCACGCAGTCGCAGTAGATGCCCTCGAGCAGCTGTGCGATGTAGTCTGCACTGAGTTTGTCGCCGGGCACCCTGAAGCCCAGAGAGTCCACGCCGCGCTCCATGATGTCGAGCGCCTTGCGGTTGGCCTCCTTCGGACAGTCGCACACGATGTCCTGACGCACGAACCAACTGTTGTCGGCCTTCTTGTTACCGCGCACATAGGGGAACTCGCCCGGCAGGGCGTTCACCGTGGCCAGTTGGTCCACATCCTCCTTGCGATAGAAAGGCTCCATGGAGAATCCTTCGTTGGTTCTCCACACCATCTTCTTCTGATAATCCGCGCCCTTGAGGTCCACCTCAATCTTGTCGCGCCATTCCTGACGCGAGGGGGCGGTGAAGTCAGAAAAGAGTTTCTCTTTACTTTCTGCCATGATTTTTTCGGTTATAATTGCTTTTAAAGTATTATCTTCACGACAAAGATATACATTTTTTATCACAATGGAGGTCTTCTCTCCGTGTTTTGTTGGGCAAAAATGTTTTTTTTCTCTTTTTTCTTGCCCGAGTCTTCTTTCTTGTCTCATCTTTTTCTTATTTTTGCTGCGCGAAATATGAAAACCGACTAACAAACGTCACTAAAAACACTCATAAAGCCACGATATGGAATGGTTATCTAATCTCCTCACGGCTCAGGATTCGGTGGGCCACATCATGCTCCTCTACGCCCTTGTCATCAGTGTGGGCCTGTATTTGGGCCGTCTGAAGGTGGCAGGCATCTCGCTGGGCGTCACTTTCGTGCTCTTCGCAGGCATCGTGGCCGGCCACTTCGGCCTGACCGGCACGCCCTCCACGCTGACCTTCATCCAGGACTTCGGTCTCATCCTCTTCGTCTATTGCATCGGTCTGCAGGTGGGGCCCGGCTTCGTGGAGTCGTTCAAGAAGGGCGGCGTGACCATGAACCTCATCGCCGTGGGCGTCATCCTGCTCAACGTGCTTTGCTGTATCGGGCTCTTCTTCCTGGTGTTCTACCGGGGCGGCACCATCACGGGCGAGACGGCCAAGCAGTTGGCCATGATGGTGGGTGTGCTCTGCGGCGCCATCACCAACACGCCCGGCCTGGGTGCGGCCACGGAAGCCTGCGGCCAGGTGTTCGGCAGCGACGCTCCTGCCATTGCCAACGGCTACGCCTGCGCCTATCCTCTGGGTGTGGTGGGCATCATCCTCTCCACCATCGCGCTGCGCTTCATCTGCCGCGTGTCGCTGCAGAAGGAGCAGGACCAGCTTGAGCACGAGCGCATGGCCAATCCGCACGCCATTCCACACAAGACTACCATCATCGCCAACAACCCCGCCCTCATGGGCAAAACCATCCTCCAAATACGCGAATTCCTGGGACGCAATTTCGTCATCAGCCGCATTATGCACGACGGCGTCATCAGCATCCCCAAAAAGAACACCGTCATCGAGAAGGGCGACAAACTCTACATGAACTGCGCCCAGGACGACGTGGAGGCCATCATCGCCTTCATCGGCACCGAGGACAAGAATTTCGTGTGGGAGGAGCAGAGCGTTAACTTCGTCTCCAAGCACATCCTGCTCACCCAGCCCAACATCAACGGCAAGACTGTGGCCGAGATGCACTTCTCCTCTATCTACGGCGTGAACGTGACGCGCATACGCAGGGGCGACCTCAACCTCTTTGCCGATCTCAACCTGCGTCTGCAGATTGGCGACCGCCTCGTGGTGGTGGGCCCCGAAGACGCCGTTGACCGCGTGGCCGCTAAACTGGGCAACACCGCCAAGAAACTCGACCACCCCAACCTGACGGCCATCTTCCTGGGCGTCCTCGTGGGCATCGTCTTCGGCAGCATTCCTCTGGCCCTGCCCGGAGTGCCGACACCCGTGAAGCTGGGTCTGGCAGGCGGTCCGCTCATCATCGCCATCCTCATCGGCGCCTATGGCTACCGCCTCAAACTGGTGGCTTACACCACAACTTCGGCCAATCTGATGCTGCGCGAGATGGGACTGGCGCTCTTCCTGGCCTCCGTGGGCATCAAGGCCGGCGCTTCGTTTGTGGACACCGTGGTCGAGGGCGACGGCCTGACCTACGTCTGGTGCGGCTTCATCATCACCACACTGCCCATCCTCATCATGGGCACCGTGGCCCGCCTCAAGTACAAGCTCAACTATTTCACGCTGATGGGCCTCATCGCCGGCAGCACCACCGACCCGCCCGCTTTGGCTTTCGCCAACCAGACGGCCGGCAACGATGCGCCCGCCGTGGGCTATTCGACGGTCTATCCCCTGTCGATGTTCCTGCGCATCCTCACGGCGCAGCTCATCATCCTGCTCTTCTGCACCCTCTGACTTTAAGACTTATATCCGATAACATTATTAACCCCTAAAACTGACACCATTATGAAGTACGTATGTGAGACATGTGGCTGGGAGTACGACGAAGAGGCCGGCTACCCCGAAGGCGGCATTGCCCCCGGCACTAAATTCAGCGATCTGCCAGAAGATTTCGAGTGCCCGCTCTGCGGCGTTGGCAAGGATCAGTTCTCCGAGGCCTGATTGCCCTCTTTCTCCTCCTTCTTGCGCTTGTCGAAGAGGCCGTAGGTCGTGCGCAGCACGCGGAACTCGGTGCGCCGGTTCAGGGCGTGACAGGTTTCCTGCTTCTCTTCGCTGTCGAGCGCAAGGATAAACTTTTCGGTGAGCGTATCTCCTTCATGCAGGAAGGGGGTACGCTCTGCCATTTTGCGCGTCACCACTTTGGGGCGCGACTCGCCGTAGCCCTTGGGTGTGAGGCGGTCGGAGACGATGCCGTGGGCGATGAGATAACGCACCACGCTCTCGGCTCTGCGCTGTGAGAGACGCTCGTTGTAGTCGTCGGCGCCGCGGAAGTCGCAGTGGGAGGAGAGTTCGATGGTCACATTGGGGTTTTCCTTCAGCAGCGTCACGAGCGAGTCGAGGGCCTGCGTGCTGGAGGCGGTCAGCTCGGCGCTGTCGAATTCGTAGAACACGTTGCGCACCAGCACGGGGGCGTTGATGTTGGCCAGCGGGAACTGGAGCACGTATTGACGCGAGACGGAGGAGGTGTCTACCGAGAGTTCCTCCTTGTGGTTGAGGAAGCCCTTGCAGGTGCCCAGGAAGACGTAGTCCACGTGGGGCTTCACCTCCTGTTCGAAGCTGCCGTCGCCGCGCACGGAGAGACGCAGATTGGTGCCGTCGTTGCCCACCATATAGACCAGCGCTTCGGGCAGTTCGTAGCCGTCTTTCTCATAGACCCATCCCTTGACCGTCTGCACCACCTCGGGACAATGAAAACTCCACACCTTGTCCCACCCGCGGCCGTCGCCCCTGTTGGTGGAGAAGAAGCCCTGATTGCGGGGACCCTCGAAGGTCATGCCGAAGTCATCGCCGGGGGAGTTCATGGGGCTCTTGAGGTTCTTCACCGTCCAGGCTCCGAGCGAGTCCTGCACGGCCACGAAGAGGTCGAGGCCGCCCATGCCGGGATGTCCGTCGGAGGAGAAATAGAGCTCGCCGTTGGGACGCAGGGCCGGATACATCTCGTCGCCTTCTGTGTTGACGGGCGCCCCGAGATTCTCCACGATGCCCACACCGTAACTGTCAATCTCGGCGCGCCACAGGTCGAAGCCGCCCAGGCCGCCGGGCATGTCACTGGTGAAGTAGAGCCAGCGGCCGTCGGGACTCAGCGCGGGATGGGCGCACGAGGAGAGCGTGTCGGCCGTGATACGCAGTTCCTGCGGCGAGCCCCATGAGGCGTCGCTGCGCGTCGCGGTGTAAATCTGGGCGAAGCGGGGATATTCCGCGTCGTAGGTGCAGCGTGTGAAGTACATCGTCTTGCCGTCGGGCGAGAAGCTGCAGGCACCGTCGTCGTATTCGCTGTTGACGTCGCCCTCAAGCAGTTCGGGCTGCGTCCACTTGTCTTTGTCGTCCTTGCGCGAGACGAAGATGTCGGCAAACTTTGTGCCCGTGATGCCGCTCACTTCGTTGCCTGTGGCCTGCGGACGTGTGGAGGTCAGGTAAAGCTGGTCCCACGAGTCGCCGCCCAAAGCGGGACAGAAGTCCTGGCGGCGCGAAGAGAGCACGGGCTGCTTCTGTATGGTGTAGAGCGTGGGCCGCGCCTTCCACTGGGGCGCCAGCCGGCAGCCCTGAATGCCGTTGCGCGCCAGCTGTGAGAGCGGATCAAGTTCGGCGTAGGCCTGATAGTTTTTTACTGCATTTTTGTAGTCGCCCAGACGGTGTTGCTGCTGCGCCAGACGCAGATAGACCAGGGAGTCGGGATAGCGGTAGCGCAGCGCGTTCTGATAGGCGCCGGCGGCTTTGGCGCTGTAGCCGATGCGGCGGTAGCATTCGGCCATCTTCCAGGCGCGTTCGCCGCGCTTGTCGCGTTCGGTACTTTTGGTCAGGGTATAGGCTTTCTTGTATTCCGCTGCCGCGTCGAAGTATTCTCCGATGGCGTAGTACATATCGCCGCGCTTGACGTGCTGCTCGGCGTTACAGCCGCTCATGAGCACGAGCAGAGCGGCCGCCATGAGGCCGGACAAAAGGAAGCGGGTGTGACGTCGTGCTAAGCGCATACTTTAGCCATAACGCACACACCCGCCTTTTTATTGCCCACGCGGGAGAAAGGATTACTTATCGCCGTTGTCCGCCGACGTTGTAGAGACGTCCGCCTCGCACGATGACCAGACGGCCGTCGATGAGATATTTGCCGTCAGATGTCCTCCTGACTCACGCCGAGTTTGTTGAGGAAGTAATACTCGAAGCGGTCGCGCATCTTGGCGCCCGGCAGCGCCTGTATCACGTTGAGTCGCTCCTGCAGGGCCGATTTGAGGCGGTTGCCTGCGGGCGAGAAGGAGGTGAGCTCGTAGTCCTTGAAGATGCCGTCGCTCGTTACGCCGAGCACGCCCTCAAGCAGGAAGGCCAGCATACCGGTGCGGTCGGCACCCCAGGCACAGTGGAAATAGACCCCTCTTCCAGCACGGAAGTTGCTCAAAATGAAGAGGAATTCCTCCTTGAGTCGCTGCTGTGTCTCGGCTTTGTCGAGGTCGGCGGCCAGATAGTCGTTGGCCTGCGCAAAGTAGTAGGTGGACCCCTTCTCGAAGCCAAAGGCGGAGACGCCGCAGCCCTGATCTTTGTCGTAGTCCTCCTTCCAGCGCAGGTCAATCTCGGCGCCGACGCCGAGCGCCTTCAGCGTTTCAAGGTCCTCTGCGGAGGTCGCCACAAAGCCGTTCAGCGCGCTACCGCGGAAGAGGTGTCCGTAGGCCGTGCGGCGTCCGTCGCTCGTGGCCCATCCGCCCAGATCGCGTATGTTGTTGGCGGTGGGGATGTAGAGCATGCGCAGACGGCCCGTAGTGGTGAAGCAGCCTCGAGCCACAGTGTTTTCACCCTCCGTCACGCTGAAGAAGCAGGTCGTTCCGGGCACGAGGTTGGGGATGTAAGCGGCCTCACTGCCGGCGGCTACGGGAAATTCCCGTGCGTCGGTCATCTCCTCGTCGGAGGCGTAGCGGAGCACCATGTCCGCCGTCGTTTCAGGCAGGGGTATCATGACGCGGTTGGGCTGGTCGCGGCGCAGGGGCGGCGCCACGTTGTACTGACTCACCACGCTCTCCACCACGCTCGAGTAGGTGACGGCCGAGAGGAACTTGCGTGCGGCGAGATTTTCCAGGTTGACAGAGAAGTCCATCTCGTCGAAGGCCATCGGCTGCATCGTCAGCGCGGCGCCTTCGGAGGCTTCGCCCGCGAGGTTGACCAGTTGCCAGGTGAAGTGCTCGGTGTCGGGTTTCAGCGTGCCGCCGTTCCAGGGCAGCACATAGTCCTCGGGCACCACCTCCTGACGCAGGGCGCTCACGTCGCTGCGGGTGAAGCGGGCCACACAGGGCGTGCCGGCGTCCACATGCTTCACGGGATAGAGCAGAGCCCTTCCTTCTTCCACTCCGCCCACAAGGAAGAGCTCGGCCACATAGTCGGACGAGGCATCCAGATCGAAGGGCAGAGCGAGCGGCGTGAGGCCTTCGGTGGCGTTCACGGTGAACTCTTCCTCATGAGGCACGCCCATGTAGGACAGACGGAAGTTGTCGAAGCAGGTCCAGGCCTTCGTGTTGGCGCAGCGATAACCCAGCGTCACGGCGCCGCGCTCTTCAAGCAGGGCGTTGAGCGTGTTGGGATAGAGGCCGGCGGAGAGATACTGGCTGGCCGACGACGAGCCGTCGGGGATGTAGAACGAGGCACCCGAGGGCTTCACGCCGCCCAAAGAGGCGTCCGTCACCGTCTGCTGCCCGAAGAGGTTCTTCACCAGCGCGCTGCTGCCGTTCAAGTAGAGCGTGCCCGTCACGGCGGAGGTGCCGGCTGTGTAGTCGCTGTAGGCGTCGGCCACGGGGGAATTGGTGCGTTCGAAGCCGTCCATCCGGAGGCGATAGGCACCGGCGGGCAGCGTGTAGGCCAGAGTCTGAGCGAGGTCGAAACTGCTCTGATAGTAGCGCATCAGACCG
>CADAVI010000089.1 GCA_902791295.1 uncultured Bacteroidales bacterium
GCCTTGTCACATATCTCGTTGGCCTCTTCGATGGAGGCGATGCCGTGCTTGTTCAAGCAAGCAAGAATCTGCTTGATGCGACGGTCCTGACTTTCGAATTTAACTTCTCTCATCATAGTTTTGTTCCTCCTGATCTTTTATTCCTTGCGGGGGTCAATACACTTCACGGCACCGTCCTCGGGCTTCGTGCGGCCGTAGGTTCCGGTGACGCTCTTCAGGGCCTCGTTGGCGTCCATGCCCTTCTTCACGGCGTCCATGAACTTGCCCATGTGAACGAACTCATAGCCGCACACCTGGTCGTTCTCGTCGAGATACATCTTGTTGATGTAGCCCTCGGTGAGCTGCAGGTAGCGGGTGCCCTTGGCCTTCGTGCCATAGAGCGTGCCGGTCTGAGAGATAAGACCCTTGCCCAGATCCTCCATGCCGGCACCGATGGTCAAACCGCCCTCGGAGAAGGCGCTCTGCGTACGGCCATAGACAATCTGCAGGAAGAGCTCGCGCATGGCGGTGTTGATGGCATCGCAGACGAGGTCGGTGTTCAGAGCCTCGAGGATGGTCTTGCCGGGGAGAATCTCACTGGCCATAGCGGCAGAGTGGGTCATGCCGGAGCAACCGATTGTCTCCACCAGACACTCCTCAATGACACCCTCCTTGACGTTGAGCGTCAACTTGCAGGCACCCTGCTGGGGAGCGCACCAACCCACACCGTGGGTGAGACCCGAGATGTCCTTGATTTCCTTTGCCTGAACCCACTTGCCCTCTTCGGGGATAGGAGCAGGACCATGGTTGGGGCCTTTGGCCACACAACACATGTTTTGTACTTCTTGTGTGTAAACCATATTTTCTTTGTTTGAGGTTATATGATATAAGTAAAATACACTAATTTGAGCACAAATATACTTAATAGTAGGTATTTAATGAAATTTTTCGCGTTTTTTTTGTAACTTTGCACGCAAAATTGATTGAGAAGTGCCAAAGAAAGCCAATAAATCCAAGGTCATCAACATAAAAAACAAGCGTGCCGAGTTCGATTTCCTGCTTCTGGACGACTACACGGCAGGCATCGTGCTGACAGGGACCGAAATCAAAAGCATTCGCCAGGGCAAAGCGTCGCTGGTGGACACCTTTTGCTTCATCCACAACGGAGAGATATGGGTCAAAAACATGTACGTGGCCCAATACAAAGAAGGCTCATACAACAACCACATGGAGCGGCGCGAACGCAAGCTGCTGCTCAACCGGCGTGAGATAAACAAACTGGAGAACGCCGTGAAGAGTCCCGGATTCTCCATCATCCCCACCCTGCTGTGGATTGACGACAACGGCCGGGCCAAGCTCGACATCGCACTCTGCCGCGGCAAGAAAGAATACGATAAGCGCGCCAGCGAGAAAGAGAAAGAACTCAAGAACGAGGTGCGCCTGGCTAAATACAAATGAACGCGCACACGCATATGGACGACCGACTGCAAGAAATCCGGGAACACATCCTTGACCGCGCGGGAGGAGCACTCACCGCTGCGAGCATGCAACAGCTATCTGCCGATGAAGTGACGCTGCTGGCCTACTGCACGCTACGCGAGGAGGTGATGGACGGCGGACTGGTGCAGCTCATCTACAACGGCTACGGCCCTTTCATCTTCCTCAACCCCTTCGCCAAGGCCATGCGCCTGTGGGGACTCAAGGATTTCTCCAAACTGCTCTATGAGGGGCGCAAATTCTACGAGGCGCACGGCGCCGAGATACAGCGGGAAATGAGCGACGAGGACTTCATGGCCCTCTTCGAACAATATCCCGAAGCCGACGACTTCGACGACACATTCATTGAAAACGAGGAAGACATCAGCCGTGCGGTGCTCGACCACGCGCTGAGCATCGGGCTGGCATGACACCACGGCAAACGGGACAGAGCATCACCGGCCCGTCCGCTTATCCGCAATAAAAAAGAAATCCGTCGGGATTGCCCGGCGGATTTCTTTTTGTATGAATATGTTGATAACTTACTTGCGGAAGTCTTTAACCACCATAATGCGGGTGGTGTCCTTGTCAGCATCAGGCTGCTTGCCGTCATCGGTCTTAGCCATCTTGCTGCTGTCGTGAACAATAATCTGGTTGTCGCTCACGCCATACTCCTTCAGAACGCTGACAACGTTGTCACTGTTGCCGTACTTCACGATGTAAGCAACACGATCCTTGTTGTTCTTGAGGTAGTTGGCCAAAGTCTTGAGGCGATCGTTCTCGCTGCTGCTCAGCTCGCTGCCCTCAGGAGTAGCGTAGTTGAAGCTAACCTGATCCTCGGTGATACGGTTCTCCTTGCGGAAGAGCGTGTCGTGCTTGAGGGTCAACTCATCGTTGTAGGTGGTGGTCACCTTCTTCGTGTTCTTGGAGATGTTGAAGTGGAAACCTGCACCAACGTTAAAGCGGCTATCCAAGGGAAAACCTGTCTTGATGGCATTGAAACGGTCGTTGAAGAACGTCCAGTCGGCATACATGCTCAAACCAACCCACTTGGAGAAACTCCAGATGTACTGCAAACCTACGCGGCCGCCGTAGCACACCTCATCGGGAAATGCACCGGTTTCGTTCGCATTCTGGGATCCATAAATAATATCGGGGAAGTCGCGGGTGATGCCCAGCACGAAACCGGCATAAGCATACAGGTTATGACGACGGTTGGGCTTGTAGCCGCAGAAGCCGTTGGTCAAGTTGTAGGAAACGTTGAGGCTGGGCTCCCAACTGGTGAACTTCTCTGCTGTGTAGGAACCGCCTGCCAAGCTGGGCATATAGATGCGGTTCTGATTCCATCCGGCAGCAGCGAAAATACCCCAATAATCGCTGAAGTTGTAACCAATCTGAATATTGGCACCGGGGGTCAGCATCTTGCCGAACTTCACCTCGTCGAAGCCTTCATTAAGAGACAGACCGAGGTTGCCGTGAACATTAATAAACCAACGATAACCGTTGTCGTATTCGAAATTCAGTTTCTCCTCTGCATTGGCGCTCATTGCACCGAGAATCATCACGAGGACTGCAAATATACTCTTTTTCATAGTCTTCTATAATCTTATTTAGTTCGGGGAAGGGCTGAACGGAAGCGCCTTCGTCGAAGGTGGAGATGCGATCCTCACTGATACCCTCGGCAATCAAAGCCTCTTTCACAGCGAGGGCACGATGACTGGCCAGCCAAGCGTTACGACGGGCGGTACCGGTGTTCTTGTCGGCATAGCCGAAAATAGTCACCTTCTTGTCGCTGTGCTGCTTCATGTAGTCGGCGCACTGCTTGATGGAAGCCTGAGAAGCCTCGTTCAAATCCGTCTTGTTGATGGTGAAGAAGCAAGTGTAGATGGGCAGAGACTGCGGAACCTCAACAACCTGCTTAACAACGGTGGTGTCGCGACGGGTGATGTAGTTGGTATAGCTCTCAGAAGCATAATACTTGGCAGTCTTGCGCTGAGTACCGAAGTATTTACGGATACCTACCTGCAGGTCGCAAATCTTCTCCATTTTGGTGCAGGGATCCTCGTTCAGGTCCATGCGGTCATCGTACATACCGTAACTGGCATCTACCAGGAAAGACCAACTGCGCTTCAGCATAACTTCCCACTGGAAACCGGCCTTGAAACCGTAAGAGAAGTCACTGTTGCGAGGACCCGTAACAAAAGAAGCACCGCAAGAGGGACCACCATAGAGATAGAAATGGTGGCGACGGTCGGCACGATAGCCACCGATGGTGTTAACCAAATCCCAGTAGAGTTTCAGGGTCGGCGTAATAAAGTTGAATCCGCGATAATCGCCGGCATTTGTACGAGAGCCTACGCGATTATACTGGGCATCAAGAGCCAAACTCAGATAGGGATTGAAGCGATAACCAAATTCAATGGTTCCCACACCGCCAAGGTTATCCTTAAACGTACCGAAACCGAGGTTATCATTCTCTCCATGATTCAAACCACCCATCAAACTCATGAACCAAGCACTTTTGGGGGCCACATACACATTCTCGTTCTTCACCGTAACAACGGTATCCTCAGCAAACGTTGCCACAGACAGGGCCGTTGCTGCAAGGAAAACAAAAATTTTCTTCATATGGTTAATAAATTAAATAAAAAAATTCCGTTAATATTCTCTTTTTTCAAGTGCAAAGTTACAACATTTTCCTGTATTATATACAAAAAAACTTAAAAAAATAAGACTTACACAATAAATTATCCCCAAAAAAAGACGGAATGTGTCATTAAATTCAATTATTGCGGCAAAAAAACAGCACACCAAGTCACCTAGCATCAAAGTATTTGGCATTGGGATGTCCGATATATAATCCGGCAACGGAAGACTGCGGATACATCGCGCCGTTTTCCGTGAGCCGAATGCCTATACCGCCCATATCCATCATCTCGGCCAGGAGAAATATTGTGCGCTGTTCCGGCAAGACCGGATAGCCCACAGCCGGGCGGATGCCGCCCCAACCGGATGCGCGTAACTCTTGAGCAAGAAACTCTGCAGCAGCCTCGGCAAGACGATCGCCGAGGGTCTGGAGGAGAAGAACTTTGTACGGATCATCGTCCTCTTTCTTAAGCGTTTCCAATGTTTGAACAAAGTTCTTGTTCACCGTCACGGCAAAAGCGCCCGCAACGTCGTCCTTTCCAACGAAATCGCAGAGCGACAACTGCTCACCTCCTTTCTGTCGTGGTGTCGGAATGAATATCTCACGCTCTTCGCCTGCAAACATACGGATACCGTTACCCTCTCCTCTCGCCTTGCAGAACATCTGCACAGCCTCAACGCCAAAAGCCGCATTGGCATAGCTGTCCAACAGACTCAAGGCATCACGACGCAACTCTTCTGCCTCGGCACTGCCGCTCTTCACCATCCATGCGTGGTAGAAATAGCGCCAGTCAATCAGAGGAACAAGCGTGGCAACCGCAAGAGATTCACGGCGCCTTTGACCCATAAATGGAGGGACACGTTTGGGCTGAAGCAATTTGCGGGCCATAATGGGATTCTCTGTAGCATCCTTCATATGATACACCCCACCGCTGTACAGCGGAGCAATCTTGATGCGAGTGTGTTCTTCTGAAGTGGTGGCTCCGCCGACAAACAGAGGCACCTGAAGTCCGGCACGCTCCATGGCTTCGGCCACAGTGCACATTTCTTCAAGAGAGGGCGTTATCAGGCCCGAGAGACACACGATATCCACATGCTCGTCAATGGCGGTACGCACAATTGTTTCGGCCTGCACCATCACGCCCAAATCAATCACCTGAAATCCGTTGCACTGCAACACCACCTTCACTATATTTTTCCCGATGTCGTGGACATCACCTTTGACAGTAGCAATCAAAATCTTACCGGCCTTGGCAGCCTCACCGCAATTGCTGTTGATGTAGGGTTCGAGAAAGGCGCAGGCCTGCTTCATCGTACGGGCAGTTTTGACCACCTGGGGCAAAAACATCTTGCCCTCCCCAAAGAGACGTCCCACAGTCATCATGCCGTCCATCAAAGGCCCGCTGATAATATCCAACGCACCGCGTCCCTCATCGAGCAGCCCCTGCAGCGCTTCTTCCAAACCGTCGCTGCGCCCCCGCATCAGACAGGACTTGGCTACGGTTTCCGGAGTGCCTTCCGCCGATTGCGGAACGGCGACCGTCGCAACTTTCCCATCTGCGGAATAATCCGGCACGAGAGAAAGTAGATGCTCCGTAGCATCTGCGCTACGGTTGAAGATGACGTCCTCTATGGCCGTACGCAGGCGCTCATCGATACCCTCATAAGTGACGGAGGCGGACGGATTCATGATGGCCATATTCAAGCCGCGGTTCACGGCATGATAAAGGAACACCGCGTGCATCGCCTCTCGCATATAATTTTGTCCGCGCAGGGCGAAACTCAGATTGGAAATACCGCCACTGATACGGCATGCCGGCATGTGACGGTGTATCCATTCTACGGCACGGAGGAAATCCACGGCATAATTATTGTGCTCCGGCATTCCGGTGGCAATGGTAAGCACATTGGGGTCGAAAATGATATCCTCAGGAGCGAAACCGGCCTCCTCCACCATCAGGCGATAGGCCCGGGCTGTTATTTCGACGCGTCGCTCATAATCCGTTGCCTGCCCCTTTTCGTCGAACAGCATCACAACGGCTGCAGCACCCATATTTCTGATGTAACGGGCCTCGCGAAGAAACTCCTCTTCGCCTTGCTTCAAGGAGATGGAATTCACGACGGGCTTACCCTGAATGTTTTGCAGCGCGCCGGCTATCACCTCGAAATGAGACGAATCCACCATGACAGGCACACGGGCGATATCCGGCTCAGCAGCAATCAGGCGCAGAAAAGTCTTCATTTCCTCTGCTGCATCCAAGAGTCCGTCGTCCATATTGATGTCCAGCATCATGGCGCCGTCTTCCACCTGTTTTCTGGCGATAGCGACGGCCTCATCGTAATGTTTCTCCGAAATCAGACGCAGAAACTTGCGACTGCCGGCCACGTTACAGCGCTCGCCGACATTGCAGAAGGTGTCCAAAGGCAGCCGGAGCAACTCCAAACCGGCATAATTGGACACCGGATCCGAAGAGGACTCTGAGGGTGAAAGGATTGTATATTCATCGCGCAAACGCCCCATTGCACGGATATGCTCCGGCGTCGTGCCGCAGCAGCCGCCTATGACACGCACAAGCCCCTCCTCCAACATCGGACGCATCATACGCACCATATCATCAGGGGTGTCGTCATAGCCGCCGTAGGCATTGGGCAATCCCGCATTCGGATGACATGTCAAAAGACAGCGACCGTCCACAGCCTTTGCCATATCGCGCAGCCAGGGCAATATTTTGTCCGCACCGAAACCGCAGTTCAGGCCGATGGAGAGCGGACGGGCATACATCACCGTTTCCACGAAAGCCTCTATGGTCTGCCCCGAAAGGATGCGACCGGAGGCATCGCTCACCGTCATGCTGATCATCAACGGGAGCGAGATGTGCTCCATTGCAGCAACCGCAGCCTTGATATTGAGGACATCGGTGCAAGTTTCCAAAAGAATAGCATCCACCCCACCCTCAGCCAAAGCTTCAATCTGCTCACGGTAGATATCCTTCAACTGATTAAATGCCAAGTCACGAAAACTCGGCAAAGAAATATCCGGAGAAAGGGAAAGCATCTTGGCCGTAGGACCCACATCACCCAAAACAAAACGCGGACGGCCGGACTCACGTGCATATTCATCCGCCACCTCCCGCGCCAGTCGCACAGCAGCCAAATTGACATCCCTCACCAAGCCCTCGCGATAAACGGAAGCATCCTTCAGACTCAGACGCTGGGCATTAAACGTGCAAGTGGTAATGATGTCGGCACCGGCTTCCAAATACTGCCGGTGAATGTTCCGAATCACCTCCGGACGCTCGACTGTCAGGATATCCGGCAAGCCCTTATATTCAGGCACGCTCTGCTGCACAAGAGAGCCCATGGCTCCGTCCAAAAGCAGCACACGCTTGGAAAGGTATTCCTTCAGCGTCACTTCCACACCTCCCTTGCTATCTGTTCTATCATGCCGGCAGCATTCATGGTGTAGAAGTGGATGCACGGCACACCGGCAACCTTCAGACGTTCGCACTGGGCGACACACCAGTCCATTCCGACCTTCTTAACGTCATCGTCCGACTGACAGCGGGACAACTGCACTGCCAGAGATTCAGGAAAATCGATATGAAAGACTCTAGGCAACAATGTGCAATGGTTGAGCGTGCTGAGAGGCTTCAGCCCGGGTACTATCGGTATAGTGATGCCTGCTGCACGACAACGGTCAACGAAACGCAAATAAACGTCGGTATCGAAAAACATTTGGGTCACGGCATAGCCCGCTCCCAGGTCCTGCTTCTCTTTCAGACGCAAGATATCCTGCTGCAGATTCATGGCTTCTTCGTGCTTTTCGGGATAAGCCGCCACACCATAGGAGAACGGTCGGACTGTGCAATAATCGTGACGATCACCAAATTCCAACACACCGCTGTTAAACTGCTCCACCTGCCCTATCAACTCTGTGGCATGAGCCAGTCCGCCCGCTTTTGGGACAAAACGGGAATCCTGCTTGGCTTTATCGCCACGAAGTACCAAAAGATCCTTGATATCCAAAAAAGAATAGTCGATAAGTTCGTTCTCCGTGTCCTGCCGGCTGTAGCCCGAACAAATGAGATGAGGCACAACGGGCACATGATAATGCTGCTTGATGGCGGAAGCAATTGCCACGGTGCCGGGACGGAGACGTTGCTCCACACGTTCGAAACTGCCGTCACCGCGATCTCTGTAGACGTAATCGCTGCGATGCGTCGTCACCTCAATAAAGAGAGGATGAAAAGGCATCAGCCTGTCTATCGTACGAAAAACGCTGTCTATCGTCTTGCCGCGCATCGGCGGAAGAACTTCAAATGAAAAAGCCGTTTCGCGGGTGTTATTTAAGATTTCTGCAACACTCATACTGATGCTTATCCTGTTGACAATGACTATATCACGCTGCAAAATTACGACATTTATTTGTAAACAGCAAAAGAATCAGTACAATTTCTCCTGCTTTGCATATGTTTATGCACTTATTTGCAAAAAAGAATCCGGAACAGCCGTTAATATGGCGCGTTCCGGATTCTTTTCACTATAGGAAAGAGTCTCTGCTTTAAAGATTGCCTCTTTCCTTATCCAAATAATACTTGTAAGTGCCGACCGACAACTCGTCACAGGCGGCCTCGTCGCACACCACGATGGCATGAGGATGCATCTGCAGCATGGACGACGTCCACTTGTGCGACACACTGCCGTCGATGCAATGCTTCAACGCTCTGGCCTTGGCATGGCCATTGCACACCAGCAGCACCTCCTTGGCAGCCATCACCGTGCCGATGCCCACCGTCAAAGCCTGCTTCGGCACGAGGTCCAGATTGCCCTCGAAGAAGCGACTGTTGGCATGGATGGTGTCCGTGGTCAGCGTCTTGATGCGAGTCTTGCTGGCAAGAGAAGAGCCCGGCTCGTTGAAGGCCAGATGACCGTCGGGGCCC
>CADAVI010000090.1 GCA_902791295.1 uncultured Bacteroidales bacterium
TCGTTCCAGTTAATTTCATCAATAAGCTGACGGCGCACCGGGGCGCTGACGCGCTCTACAAGGTACTCATGAGTACGGAAAAAGGGTTCTAACATGCCTCAAAATGCGATTTTACGCGGCAAAGATACAAAAAAAAATCTATTTAACAGCGTTAAATTGCAAAAAATGACTATTTCGACGGAAAAATGTCAATGTGTCGCATTTGGTTCATTATCCAACTCTGGCGCCGGAGCACGTAGGCGGAAGGGGCCGCAGAAGACATCTTCAGGGGGTTGGGAAGCGTGGCTGCAATCAGGGCACAATTGGCTCTGGACAAGTCTTTTGCAGGTCTCGAGAAGTGCTGCCAGGCGACCGCATCCGCCCCATAGATTCCGTCGCCCATTTCGATGCTGTTGAGATACACCTCCATGATGCGGTGCTTGTCCCAAAAAATTTCAATCAGACAGGTGAAATACACCTCCAGCCCCTTGCGCAGCCACGAATGAGCCGGCCAGAGGAACACATTCTTCGCCGTCTGCTGCGAAATCGTGCTCGCACCCCGGCTGCGCCTGCCCTCCCGGCGCTCCTTCACGGCGCTGCCGATCTGCTTGAAGTCGAAGCCCCGATGGTCGAGAAAGAGCTGGTCCTCACCGGCCATCACGGCGATGGGCATATAGAGCGACATCCCCTCGTCCATCGGCACCCAATGATGACGCAGACGTATTTTCTCCCCGCGCGAAACCTGCTGCACGCAGCGAATCACCATCAGCGGCGTTACGTAAACCGGAATCCAACGATAGGCCACCACCGCCAGAATGCTGCTCACAAAAAAGAGAATGAGCGCTCCGCGGACGAAATTCTGTACACTCTTCAACATTTCGGAGGACAAAGATACGACATTTTCGGGATTTTTCGTAACTTTGCACACGATAAACAAAAAACATAAAAGAAAAATGGCAAAGGAACTGGATTTCCTCACAAAACGCAACGAAGATTATTCAAAATGGTATAACGAACTGGTGGTGAAAGCCGACCTCGCAGAGCAGAGCGATGTGCGCGGTTGCATGGTCATCAAACCTTACGGCTACGCCATCTGGGAGAAGATGCAACGCGCCCTGGACGACATGTTCAAGGAGACCGGCGTGCAAAACGCTTACTTCCCCCTGCTCATCCCCAAGAGTTTCCTCTCGAAGGAGGCTGAGCACGTGGAGGGATTCGCCAAGGAGTGCGCCGTGGTGACCCACTACCGCCTCAAGACCAACGACACGCACGACGGCGTGGTGGTCGATCCCGCCGCAAAGTTGGAGGAGGAGCTCATCATCCGCCCCACCTCCGAGACCATCATTTGGAACACCTTTAAGAACTGGATACACTCCTACCGCGATCTGCCCCTGCTGGTCAACCAGTGGTGCAACGTGATGCGCTGGGAGATGCGCACGCGCCTGTTCCTGCGCACTTCCGAATTTCTTTGGCAGGAGGGCCACACCGCCCACGCCACACGCGAAGAGGCAGAGGCCCGCGCCCAGATGATGCTTAAGGTCTATGCCAAATTTGCAGAAGAATACATGGCCGTGCCCGTCATTCAGGGCGTCAAGAGCGAGACGGAGCGTTTCGCCGGCGCGCTGGACACCTACACCATCGAGGCCATGATGCAAGACGGCAAGGCACTGCAGAGCGGCACGAGCCACTTCCTGGGGCAGAACTTCGGAAAGGCTTTCGAGGTGCAGTTCCTCAACAAAGACAACCAGACGGAATATGCCTGGGCCACTTCGTGGGGTGTATCCACCCGCCTGATGGGCGCCCTCATTATGACCCACTCCGACGACAACGGCCTTGTGTTGCCTCCCGCACTGGCACCCACACAGGTCGTCATCATCCCCATCGCCAAACCCGGCCAATTGGCCGCCATCGATGAAAAGGCCGAAGCGCTGATGAAGGAACTCAAGGCCCTGGGCATCTCCGTGAAATATGACAACGCCGACAACAAGCGTCCCGGATTCAAGTTTGCCGACTACGAACTCAAAGGCGTGCCCGTGCGCATCGTCTTGGGCGCCCGCGACTTGGAGCAGGGTGTCGTAGAAGTGATGCGCCGCGACACGCTGGAGAAGGAAAACCAGCCGCTTGAGGGATTGGCCCAAAGGACCAAGGCGTTGCTCGACGACATCCAGAAGAACATCTTTGAGAAGGCCCGCGCCTGGCGCGACAGCCGCATATACGAATGCGACAACTACGAAGAGTTCAAGGAGCGCATCAAAGACGGAGGTTTCTTCCTCTGCCATTGGGACGGCACCGCCGAGACCGAGGCCCGCATCAAGGAGGAGACACAGGCTACCATACGCTGCGTGCCCTTCGGCGTGGAGCAGACGCCCGGCACCGACATGGTGAGCGGCAAACCGGCCAAAGCACGCGTGCTCATCGCCCGCTCCTATTAACGATTCGCGTTACCAAAGGACGTGAAGTGGATTTTTACTCTCTTTGCCGCTGAGGAGATACCTTCGGCAATGGCCACCTTTGTGGCCCTGCTGATGTTCCTGCAAATGGGAGTGAGTCCCGCCGTCGCCACACTGTTGGCGGCGCTGTTGTTTCTGCCCTGGGTGTCGAAGTCGTGGATGCGGTCGTACGTTTTCCGGGCCGGACACTATCGGCGCACGCTGCTCCTCCTGGAGTTCCTCCTGTCGCTGTCGCTGGCTGCTTTGGCTTTCGCCCTGCAGCACAGCCTTGAATGGACCTTCTTCACTCTGATGTTCACCTCGCTGCTCTCCGCCGGACACGAACTGACATCACATCTTTATTATGAAAAGATGCTGCGTCCGCGTCTGCAGCGCTTCTACAACGGCCCCAAGATGCTGGCCTCGCAGATGGCCGTCATCATGACCTACGGCATGATGATTATGGCAGTGGGCGTCCTGCAAATCTATTTCCGCCGACATTCCCCCATGCTCTCCTGGTCGATGGGCTGCTACGCCGCCTCGGGCATCATGCTGCTGTTCACACTCTGGCACATGCTCACACTCCGCTCCACCCACGTCAAGAGCAGCTTCCGCAGCAACACGGTGAGCGGTTCGTTCAAGGCCGAGATGCAGGTCATCGCACGCATCGAGGCACAACCGCTCTGGTGGAAACACGTGCTGACCGTCGTGCTCATCCTGCTGCCCCAGAGCCTGATGTTCTTCACGCGCGCCATCTTCCTTCTAACACACAGCGACGGGGGCGGATTGGGCTGCACGCTGCAGGAAATCGGCTTCGCCCAAGGCACCATCGGCGTCATTGCTTTCTGGATCGGCATCTCCGGCGGACGCTGGCTGCTGCACAACGCCAGAGTGCCCGAGAGCAAACTCTTCCGCCCGCTGACGTTCGTACTGGGGCTCTCCCCGCTGATTTATTTCATCATGACCGTCGAGATGCCCCACAGCCTGATGGAACTCTGCATCGCCACCTTTCAGGCGCAGCTGCTCTTCGGGCTCGGACTCAACGCCTGCCACGGCGCCGTCAGGAGCATCTCGGGCGAGCGTCACCGCAACTCCATCAACCTGCTCTACATCCCGCTCGTTTCCGCCTCGATGCTCGTGCCGATGGCGGCTTCCGGCTGGCTTTGCTCCGCCCTGGGCTTCCGGGCGTTTTTCCTCTTTGACACATTAACAGCACCCCTTTCATGGTTAATCGTATGGATACTATGGCACACCAAGACATCAAACCCTCAGGTCACTCCCCAATAAGCTGGGTGCCCTCACTCTATTTCGCCGAGGCCCTGCCCTATATGGCCGTCATGACCCTCTCCGTCGTCATGTACACCAATCTCGGATTGTCCAACACCGAGTTGGCCCTCTACACCTCATGGCTCTATCTGCCGTGGGTCATCAAGCCGCTTTGGAGCCCCGTTGTTGACCGCTTCCGCACGGAACGGTGGTGGATTTTGGCCATGCAACTGCTCATCGGCGCTTCGCTGGCAGCAGTAGCCCTCTCGCTGCACACCGACCTCTGGCTGCGACTCACGCTGGCGGCTTTCTGGCTAATGGCATTCTCTTCCGCCACGCACGACATCGCCGCCGACGGTATGTACATTCTCGGACTCAGCGAGAAAGACCAGGCGCTCTACGTCGGATGGCGCTCCACCTTCTACCGCATCGGCAGCATCTTCTGTCAGGGCGTGCTGGTAATTCTGGCGGGCCACCTGGAGCATCGCTACAACGTGCCTCTGGCCTGGAGCATCACCATCGGGCTCTTGAGCGCCATCATGATACTGCTGGCGTTGTGGCACACTGTAGCCCTTCCCCGCCCCAACAGTGAGAAGATGAAAGCCGAATCTGCCGCCAAGGGCAACATCCTCAACGTATTCTTCCATAAGAAAGGCGTCGTTGCCGCCATACTCTTCATGCTGCTCTTCCGACTGCCCGAAGCCCAACTGGCCAAGATGGCGCAGCCCTTCATGCTGCGCTCCGCGGAAGAAGGAGGGCTCGCTCTCTCCACCGTCTCCGTCGGATATGCTTACGGCACCCTCGGCGTCTTCGGTCTGCTCTTGGGCGGTATCGTTGCCGGCTGGCTGGTCAGCAAACACGGGCTGCGCCGCTGGTGGTGGCCTATGATTCTGGCCATCTCTCTGCCCGATGCCGTCTATATCTATCTGGCTTATATGCAACCCTCCTCACTGACAATCATCGACACCTGCGTGTTTATTGAGCAACTGGGCTACGGTTTCGGCTTTGCCGCCTACTCGCTGTTCCTGGTCTATTTCTCCAGAGGCGAGTTCAGCACGGCAATCTTCTCCATCTGCACCGCCTTCCAGGCGCTCGGCATGATGCTGCCCGGCATGATGGCCGGATATCTCGCCGACACGCTGGGCTGGGTGAACTTCTTCATCTGGGTGTGCATCTGCTGCCTGGCCACATTTGTTGTCAGCGCCCTGGTCAAACTGCCCGACGACGTTGCCTGAAGTGCAGTCGCCTATACCTTATAATATATCAATACCATGGTACAACTGCACTATTTTGGCAACAACGCGTTGCTCGAACGCGATAAAACCGCTTTTCTCTGCTCCCACCGGGCCCCGACAGACATCTTCCCCGCGCTGAAGCGCTGGATCGGCACACTGCGTCCGGACGAAGACTGCGTAGTCTGCGGATGTCTCTCCGGCTTTGAGAGATGGGTGATTCAGCAATGCGTCGAACGTCAGATTGCTTTGGTCATCGTGCTGGCAGAACGTCTTCCTGACACCATAGAAGAGATTGCCCTCAAACTGCAGGGCATCCGATTCTCCGACATGATGGGTGCAGGCAAACTGCTTTTCGCCTCCGTCAACGATGACAACGGTGAAAATGCCGCCTCACAGCGCAACGCCGAACTGCGTAACCGCTGGATGCTCAACATCTCCAAGACCATCGTCATCGGCTACGCACAGGCCGGAGGACGCCTTGAGACACAGATTATCGGCGTTAGAAACGTGAAACGTCTCCTTCCGGCAGAAGAGCCGGACCTCTCTGCCGAAGAAAGCTTCAAACGCGGATGGGCCATATATCATTATCTGTGCGACAACGTGCTCAACATGCCGTCCCACGAGATTCGCGCCAAGCTGCTGGCTTTCCTGCAGCTGAAACTCTCCGCACCTTCTCCGCTCCACTCCGCCCTCCTCTTTTTCGTGACTAAGGAGCATCAGCATATCGGGACGGAATTCAACTTCCCCGCATTCTTCGAGATGTGGGGGCCGCAAAATCTGAGAGAAGAAGACTGGGAACGCCGCAAATCCAAGCGCGACACCTACTACGACGCCATCGCCGAAAAGGCGCTCCACCTGCTTGAAATGGCACCGGAAGAATTCCGGAAAACGGAACTGACGCGCCGACTGGCTGCAGAAGCGCTGAAGCGCTATCCGCGCAACAGTCATTATCGGGAACTTGCCAACCCTTCTGCCTGATAAAATGTCTCGCTCCCGGACCCGTGGGAGAGAGAATGCCTTTTAACGCAAAAGACCCTCTGAGATTGCTCTCTGAAAATCAAGAAAGCCTCCACATCTTTCGATGCAGAGGCTTTTTTGTAAAACGGCGGCTACCTACTCTCCCACGGGTGTGCAGTAC
>CADAVI010000091.1 GCA_902791295.1 uncultured Bacteroidales bacterium
GAAGGCCTTAGTCAGCCAGCTCATCAGTGACATTCAGCCTTTAGTGCCTGGAGTACATCTGGATATAATAGTTGACCATAATTATAGCGAGTAAATTCCTATATAAGAGATTGTGATTTCCCCTGCACCGAAAGTTGATAGACCTTAAGGAATATTGGTTTGGTTTAGTTCGCTTTATATATAAAAAAGGATAAACTAAACCTATTTGCCCACGCAGAATCTACTTTCCGATGCAGAAATGGGAGAAAATGGAGTGAAGGATTTCGTCGGAGGTGATGGTGCCGCCGGTGATTTCGCCCAAATGTTGCAGGCAGAGACGCAGATCCTCACCGGCAAGGTCGGTGGGGATGCCCTGATGTAGGGCCTCAGAGGCGCGTCGAAGGTCATCGAGTGCAAGGGAAAGCGCCGCCTTGTGGCGTGCATTGGAGATGACGGTGGACGAGTGAGTGTCGCCCACAGCATTCAGTAACCGCTCGCGAAGGCCGTCCAATCCAAGGCCGTTGATGGCCTGGAAATGGTCGCTCTTATTGAGGATGCGGATGACCTGTTGGTCGTCACGCGGCGTAAAGTCGGGGTATGGCACTCCGGGCTCGGTGACGAGCAACACGATGCGCGCCCGTTCTGCAGCGCGCAGTGAGCGTTCGATGCCCATCTGTTCCACCGTGTCATCGGTATGGCGCAGGCCGGCGGTGTCAATGAAGCGGAAGAGACGGCCGTCGAGGGTGACAGTGTCTTCGACGGTGTCGCGTGTGGTGCCCTGTACGTCGGAGACGATGGCGCGGTCGTCGCCTAACAGCGCGTTGAGCAGCGTGCTCTTGCCGACATTGGGAGCGCCGAGAATGGCCACAGGAATACCCTCCTTGATGGCATTGCCCTCACTGAAAGAGTTTATCAGTTGCGAGATGTGTTTGTCAAGACTTTGGAGGAGGTCAAACAGCTCCGTGCGGTCGGCAAACTCCACGTCCTGGTCGGAGAAGTCCAGTTCCAATTCCAGGAGAGAGGTGAGGCGCAGGAGCCGGTCTCGCAGTTCTTGCAGGCGTGTGGAGATGCCGCCGCGCAATTGGGAGAGCGCCAGGCGGTGCTGAGAGTCGTTTTCTGCGGCAATGAGATCAGCCACGGCTTCTGCCTGCGAGAGATCCATCTTGCCGTTGAGAAAAGCCCTTTGGGTAAATTCTCCGGGTTCGGCCATACGGCATCCCTGTTGGCAGAGGGCATCCAACACGCGCCGAAGCACGTAGCCGGAGCCGTGGCAGGAAATCTCCGTGCAGTCTTCGCCCGTGTAGGAATGCGGTGCGCGCCACAGGCTGACCACCACTTCGTCGATGACGTCGCCGGAGGGAGCATGTAGTATGCCGTGGTGGAGCGTGTTGCCAGCAACGGCGGTGAGGTCTTTGGAAAAGAGAGCCGAGGTGACGGCAACGGACTCCGGGCCTGAGACACGGACAATGCCGATGGCGCCGCCGGGAGCCGTGGCAATGGCACAGATTGTCCCGTTGCTGACCGTCATATTCTTTCTAATACTTTTTGGATGAGCGTGTCAATGGAGTTCTTGTAGCCGGTGTTGGCCTCTCCGGCATAGCGGTTGGCAACCACCATACAGCAGGTCATGGCTCTGTGGCCGAGAATGGCCGAGAGGCCGGCGAGGGCAGAACTCTCCATCTCGAAGTTGCAAATCTTGAGGCCTTCGTAGCGAAACGACTCTATCTTTGCGTTCTGCTCCGGGTCTTGGATTTCCATGCGGATTCGGCGTCCCTGTGGGCCGTAGAATCCGCCGCAAGCGCAGGTGATGCCGCGCACCATGTCGTTGCCGGCAATCTGTTCGATGAGGCCGGGATTGGCCTGAGCCACATAAGGCGCTCCTTTGAGCGGAGACCAGTTCATGTGTTTGCGGAAAGCCTCTTCGAGAGCAAGGTCGCAGACACGGTTGCGTTCGGCATAGTAGTTGAGCAGGCCATCGAAGCCGATGCTCTTGACAGAAGCGATAAAGGTGCCCAACGGTGTCTCGGGTTGCAGGCCGCCACAGGTGCCGATGCGCACAATGGTCAGACGACGGAAATCGTCGCGGTCTTCCCGTGTTGCGAAATCAATGTTGGCCAAAGCGTCCAACTCGTTGACCACGATGTCGATGTTGTCGCAACCGATGCCGGTAGAGAGCACCGTGAGGCGTTTGCCGCAATAAGTTCCGGTGACGCTGTGGAACTCACGGCTGCTCACTTCGCACTCGCACCCGTCAAAATGGGCTGCCACCGTGGCAACACGTCCGGGGTCACCGACAAGGATGACCCTGTCGGCCAACTGCTCGGGGCGCAGATGAAGATGGAAGATGCTGCCGTCTTCGTTGATGATGAGTTCAGAAGGAGCGTATTTCATGGAGCGCAAGGTGAGGAGAGGTAATGTAACGCTATTTGTCCAGCAAGGCCTTGCGTATGGCTTTCTCCTGGGTATGGAGATTGCTTTCAGCCTGCTCTACGTCGGCTTCAAGAGCCAGGAGTTGAGTGGACATGCGAGACTTCTGAGCAGGAGCTGCATCGGCATATCGGCGTCGCATGTTGTCCAAACGCTGGCGGTTGTCCTGCAACGTCTTGCTGTTTTTGAGCCACAACTCGGCCATTTTGCGGACTGAAGCGTCGCGGAAGTGCGACAGGCTGGTGTAGGTGAGGCGGTCGTTGACGACGAACTCAAAATCTTTTGTACGCGACAGTTTCCGGTCCTCCTGCATCTCTTGGATGCGCTTCTGAGCCTCGGTGACAACGTCGCGATCAGTCCATGTGTCACGAATGCTGTTGATGGCGGCAAGGGCGCGCAGACGTTCTTCGCCCACTTCGTCCACATTGTAGGTGGTATGGGTGGCAGGCGGAATGAACGTGTAAACGCACACCATGCCCGGCTCCTGGCCGCGGTCGGTGACAAAGGCACCCAACTGATGGAAGTCATCCACCATGTAGAGATAGTCATTGGCTTCGGAGTTGAAAGGCATGCCAATATTAGCGGGAGAGAGAAAACGTCCCTCTTCTGCGTCATAGCGCGTCATGTAGATGTCAAGGCCACCGAGCCCCTCTTCATTTTCAGCGGCATAGTAGAGCGTGGTGCCGTCGGAAAGCATGAAGGGGTATTGCTGCTGAAGATCACTTTCGGGGAGGCCCTGCAACTGTGCGGGGGGCGTCCACTCCTGACCGATGAGATCCTGTTCGAAGAGGCGCATGCGGCCGTCGGCAGTGCGCATCGTTGTGATTCGTTTGTTGCCCAACTGGGACACAAAGCCTTCGGGGGACACCTGGCCGCTTTCTTCGGCGGACAGACGGAGCGCACCGTAGAGACTGTCCAGCGGAATCACCACGGAGTCCACAAAAGTGATTTGAGCCGTGGAGAGGCGTGCCAACTGCAGCTTTTCCTCATGGGCCTGCGCAACCAGTTCTTCGGGCGTTGGGGCCTTCTTTTTTGCCCTTCTCCGCTGGGCGCAGAGGCCCAGCGGAAGGAGTGCGATAAGAGCCAGACAGACAAATTTCTTCATGGCGTTGCTTGCTGTTTACTTTTTGCTGAGGTATTCATTCATGGCCTTGGCAGCACGACGGCCGTCGCCCATAGCCAGGATGACAGTAGCGCCGCCGCGCACGATGTCGCCTCCGGCAAAGATGGTGGGAATGTTGGTCTGCATGCCTTCGTTGACCACGATGGTGTTCTTACGACCGAGTTCCAAGCCGTCAATGGAGGTGGGGACGATGGGGTTGGGGCTGACACCGACGGCCACAATGGCCTGGTCGATAGCGATGGTCTCCGTGGCACCGGGAATGGGCACGGGAGAGCGACGGCCGGAAGCATCGGGCTCGCCCAGCTCCATCTTTTGAAGTACGACTTCGGTCACATTGCCCTTGTCATCGGCATGATACTCAATGGGATTGTGCAGCGTAAGGAATTCAATGCCTTCTTCCTTGGCATGCTTCACCTCCTCCAGGCGGGCGGGCATTTCCTCCTCCGAACGGCGGTAGGCGATGAAGACACGCTCGGCGCCGAGACGCTTGGCCGTGCGGCAGGAATCCATGGCGGTGTTGCCGCCGCCGACCACCATCACGTTCTTGGCCTTCTTGACGGGTGTGGCGAATTCGGGGTTGGAGGCGTCCATGAGATTGACACGGGTCAGGTATTCGTTGGATGACATGATGCCGTTGGAGTTCTCGCCGGGGATGTTCATGAAATTGGGCAGGCCTGCACCGGAACCGACGAAGATGCCCTGGAAGCCCTGTTCCTCAAGGTCTTTCACCGTGATGGTCTTGCCGACCACGCAGTCCTTGACGAAGTGCACACCGATTTTGCCGAGATTCTCAATCTCCACGTCAACAATGGCGTTGGGCAGGCGGAACTCGGGAATGCCGTATTTGAGCACACCGCCGATTTCGTGCAGCGCCTCGAAGACGGTTACGTCGTAGCCGGCCTTGGCCATGTCGCCGGCGAAAGAGAGGCCGGAGGGGCCGGAACCGATGACGGCAATCTTCTTGCCGTTCTTGGGTGCAACCTCGGGCAGAGCCATTTTTCCGCTCTGACGTTCGAAGTCGGCGGCAAAGCGCTCCAGATTGCCGATGGCCACAGCGGGCTCCTTCATCTTGAGGTGGATACACTGGCTCTCACACTGTTTCTCCTGCGGGCAAACGCGACCGCAGACGGCGGGCAGAGCTGAAGTGGACTTCAGAATGCGAGCAGCGTTGAGGAATTCGCCGCGCTCAATGTTCTTGATGAACGAGGGGATGTTAATGTTCACGGGACAGCCCTGCATACAGGTGGGGTTGGCGCAGTCGAGGCAACGCTTGGCCTCTGTCATGGCCTGCTCCACGCTGAGGCCCTGATTGACCTCCTCCAGACGGGTGGTGGCGCGGTAAACGGGATCGAGTTCGGGCATCTTGCAACGCTCAATGGCAGTGCGCTCCTTGGCCTTCATGCTCTTGCGCAGCTCCTCACGGTAGGGGGCGTTGCGGTCGATGAGCTCGGCCACGGGAGTCGTGGTGTCCATGTTGTCGGCGGAGAGTGTCGGGGCGGCCTCCTTCTTGGCTGAGCCGCCGCAGCAACAACTGCTCTTCTTGCCTTCCAAAGCCTCCTGGTAGCGAGCCATAGACTCAGCCTCTTCGGCTTTGAAAGCACCGCCGCGCTGCAGCATCTCGTTGAAGTCCACCTGATGGCCGTCGAACTCGGGGCCGTCCACGCAGACGAACTTCATCTTGCCGCCTACGGAAACACGGCAGGCACCGCACATGCCCGTGCCGTCCACCATGATGGTGTTGAGCGACACGTCGGTGGGGATATCGTATTTCTTGGTCAGCAGACAGCAGAACTTCATCATGATGGCGGGGCCGATGGCGAAGCACTTGTCCACCTTTTCGCGCTGAATCACCTCTTCCATACCCACGGTAACCACGCCCTTGTTGCCGTAGCTGCCGTCGTCGGTCATGATGATGACCTCATCGGAAGCGGCGCGCACCTCGTCCTCCAGGATGATGAGATCCTTGGAGCGGCCGGCGATGACGGAGATTACACGGTTGCCCGCAGCCTTCAGAGCCTGGATGATGGGCAGCATGGGAGCTGTGCCCACACCGCCGCCGGCGCAGAGCACGGTGCCGTAGTTCTCAATGTGGGTGGCACGTCCCAAGGGGCCTACCACGTCGGCCACACAATCACCCTCGTTGAGGGCGCAGAGCTGGGTGGTGGAGGCGCCTACGGTCTGCACGACCAGGGTGATGGTGCCCTTCTCTACGTCGCTGCCGGCTATCGTCAGAGGCACGCGTTCGCCCTTCCCGTCCACGCGCACAATCACGAAATGGCCGGCCTTGCGGGCTTTGGCAATCAGCGGAGCCTCGACGTCGAGACGGAAGACTTTTTCGCTGAACTGAATTTTCTTAACAATCTTGTTCATGAGTGAAATATGCTTTTTACCTTTGTTTGTTGTTCGATG
>CADAVI010000092.1 GCA_902791295.1 uncultured Bacteroidales bacterium
GCTGTTCACCCGGGCGCAGAGGGCGAAGAGCAGACGGCCCGCGGCGCTGGCGTCGATCTTCTTCTTGATGCCGGCGTAGAGCGTCTGCCACAGACGGGGCACGCCGATCATGATGGCGATCTTGCCCCGCTGCATGGTGTCCATGATGTCGGGTCCCGACATCGAGGGGCAGATGGCCACGCCGCCGCCTACGTAAAGCGGCATCACCACGGTGCCCACCAGCGGCAGCACGTGGTGCAGGGGCAGCAGGATGAGCGTGCGGCGCTCCGCATTGAAGATGGGCACCTCTTCGGAGACGGCGCGTATGTTGACCAGAATGTTGCGAAACGAGAGCATCACGCCTTTGGGCGACCCCGTCGTGCCGGAGGTGTAGATGATGAGGGCGGTGTCTTCTTCGTTGTATGCGATTTCGGCCTTTTCATCGCCCGCGGGTGCCGTCTCCAGCTCGTCGATGAGGTGGATGTCCAGCGTCTGTCCGGCCTCTTTGACGGCGGCCTGCACCGTCTCCAGTTTCTGGCGGGAGACCCATGCGCTGACGGGTTTGCAGTCGTTGATGATGTAGCTCACGTCGCTGACGGTGGACGAGGCGTCCACGGGGACGGCGATGCCGCGGTTGGCCCACACCGAGTAGAAGGCGTAGATCCATCCCTCGCGGTTTTCCGAGAAGATGAGGATTCTCTCGCCCGCTTTGTTTGCGGCGGCCTTGCTGAAGAGCGCGATGCGCTGCAGCAACTCAGTGAAGCTGATTTTCTTCTCGCCGGAAATGATGGCAATGCCTTTGTGGTCTTTAATCATGGTGTTCAATATTTAATCTTTTTACCTATATGCTTGAATCCTGAATCCTGAATCCTGAATCTTTAACCTTTAACCCTTAACCTTTACCAGCCTGATGACCCGGCTTGCAAACTGTCCGTCCATCCTCGCTTCGATGCCGGTCTCCATGAGGAAGCGTCCGGTGAAGGTCTTGCCTTCAAAACCGCTGTGGTGCTCCGTAGCGCCGAACTCGTTGAGGCGGTAGCTGGCGTCGGGGTCGAGGCCGGCCATGTGCCAGCGCGGCGCATCCAGTCCGATGTAGTTCTCGAATTTGTAGCAGAAGAACACCGCTTCGCTCTTGTCCTCGCTGACGAACATCTCGCTGCAGAATCCCTTGTTTTCGTAGGGCGAGAGCAGGCGGTAGAGGTCGCCCAGCTGCACGACGGGGCGTATTTCCTTGTAGAAGGCGACGGCCTTCTTGGCGTAGTCGAGCTCCTTCTCGTTGAGGTCCGAGGGCTTCATCTCCATGCCCAGGCGTCCCGTCATCGCCACGTCGAAGCGGAACTTCAGGGGGATGACGCGTCCCGTCTGGTGGTTGGGCGAAGCGCTCACATGCTGCGCCATCGCCATCGTCGGGAAGAAGTGGCTGGTGCCCCACTGGATGAAGAGGCGCTGCTGGGCGTCGGTGTCGTCGCTCACCCAGAACTCGTCGAAGTAGGGCAGTGCGCCCCAGTTCACGCGTCCGCCGCCGCTGGCGCAGAGTTGGATGACGAGGTCGGGATAGGCCTTGCGGATGCGCTCCAGGGCGCTCCGCAGTCCCAGATGGTAGTCCACGAAGAGGTGGCTCTGGCGGTCTGCCGTCAGATAGCTGCTGCCGAAGTTCTGCATCGACATGTTACAGTCCCACTTGATGTAGTGCAGCGTGGGGTTTTCCTTCATCTGCCGGTCCACGATGCCCACCACGAAGTCCTGCACCTTGGGGTTGGAGAGGTCGAGCACCAGCTGTGTGCCGCCGCGCCCTTTGGAGAGCTCGCGGGCGGGATGAGCCACCACCCAGTCGGGATGGGCCTCATAGAGTTCGCTCTCGCTGTTGGTCATCTCGGGCTCTATCCAGATGCCGAACTTCAGTCCGCGGTCTTCCGCCGCCTTCACCAGTGCGGGGATGCCCCGGGGCAGTTTCACGGTGTCGGTCACCCAGTCGCCCAGGGCTTTGTCGTCGCGTGTGCGGCGGTATTTCCGGCCGAACCATCCGTCGTCCACCACGAAGAGCTCTCCGCCCAGCGCGCTGATGCCGTCCATCATCTTCTCGCACACTTCCTGGTTGACGTCCATATAGACGCCTTCCCACGAGTTGAGCAGGATCTTCCGGAGCGCCGTGCCGTTGTGCAGCTGTCCGCTGCGTCCCCAGCGGTGGAAGGCGCGGCTCACGCCGCCCTTACCCTCCTGGCTGTAGGTCAGCGCCAGGGTGGGGGTGGTGAAGCTCTCGCCGCTCTTCAGCGTGTAGGTCGTGTGCAGACCGTCGATGCCGGCCAGCAGGGTGTGGTGCTGTCTGCCGCGCGTCTCGATGCTCAGGCGGTAGTTGCCCGTCCAGCAGAGGGCTGCGCCGATGACGCGTCCGCTGTTCTCGCGGGGCTTGCCGTCGAGCGAGATCATCACTTCGGCGCGATCGTTCATCCCCGTGCGCACGCCGTCGTAGTCCACGATGGTCTTGAGTCCGTCCCTGAGGGGCTCCTCCGTCATCTCGGCCTCGTGGCCCCAGTCGCCGTGAAAGTGGGTCAGCCAGGCGCCTTCCTGCCGGATTGGCATCACGCCACTGGCATACTGCTCCATCCTCACGGCTTTCTTCTCCCCGTTGCGCAGCATGGTCCAGGTTTCGATGACGTCGCTCCTGTCGTTACTCCTGTAGCAGAGGTCCACGAAGAAGTTGTATTTGCGGTCCTTCAGGCTGACAACGGTTACGTCGCCCTCCCGGCGCCATCCCGTGGCGGCCAGCTCCGTCGTCATGTTGCCGTCGGCGTGGGTCACGCTGAGTGCCGTCTCCCCGAAGCTGTTGCGTCCGAAGGCAGGGTAGGCTTCGCCGCCCAGGGCTCCGGCGTCGTACACCTGTTGGGCCTCTTCGGGACGGAGGCGTGCGCCGTAGTAGGCGATGCGGGGCGCATGGCCCTCGTCCACCGAGAGCATCAGGGTTGTCTTGGGTGTGTTGACGAAAACGTTTTCCGCCTGCCCCGCCAGACTCAGGGTCAGGGCCAATAGGGAGAGTGTCAGCTGTTTCATCGTGCTTTAGTTCTTTTGATTTTTACCAATGCTATTTCACCACCACCTTGCCGTCGATGATGTACGTGCCGCGCTGCAGTTCCGCAGGATTCGTGCCTGTTCTTCTGCCGCTGAGGTCGTACACGGCGGCGGGCCGGCTCTCCTCCGTGCCTTTCACCTCATGCACGCCGGCGGGAACGGGAGCTGTGTAGTCTATCTTGCTCAGGTGGCTGCGGGGGGCGGCGCCGGTCCTGAAGCTGATGTTGAAAACGAGTCGCGCCACGGCAGTCTTTCCCGAAGCATCAATGTATTTCAGTGCTTCGCACACCGTGCGTGCGGTGCCGTCGGGATTGGCGTTGGGAAACTGACCGATGAGGGCGCTCTTGGAGGATTTGGTGAATTCGGCATAGATGCAGCCGTTGCTGCCATAGGTGATGGCGGTGCCGGAGGCATTGAACCAGTGGCCGAAGTCGCCGTTGGTCGTCTTCCCCAGTGCCTGCATCACGCCGTTGGCTCTGACGGGGTAATTCATGATGGTGCCCCGCTGCTGACCGCTGCTGTAGGTCAGCACGTTGTCGAAGATGTCGTCTCCCGTCATCTGGAAGGCCGTGCACAGGGCGTTCAGTCCGCTGCCGCCGAAGACGACCGATGCGGCGTCGTATCCGTTGGCGGGCGGCAGGGTGACGTCGTAGGTGAGGGTGACGTCGGCAATCTCTCTGCCGTCGATCGCCAGTTCAAATTCCGGTTCCGCCTCGTCGGGGATGACGCTTACGGCGGTGGTGCCCTTAAGTTCTATCTGATACGGCCACTGGTCGTCGTTGGTCATCTGGTCGTCCCAGCGGTGCGGGATGTAGCTTGTCAGTGAGGGGGTGATGACGAGCAGCAGACGCGACGTGCCCGAAGGCACCGTTGCCGTGATGTCTTCCGTCCTGACTTCCGAGCCCTGGCAGTGCACCGTGCCGTCGGTGTAATATTCCGTGGTTCCGTCGGTCTTGCAGAACACATACCCCACACGGAATCCGCGCGCCGACGGTTGGGCGACGGCATTGTATTTCTTCACGCCGGCGGCAACGAGGCTGTTGGCCACACCGTTGTTGTACACCCCGGGGTCGCCGTCGGCCAGAGGGCAGCCGGGTGTGAGTCCCGTCAGCCGTGCGGTGACGTCGGTGCCTGCTGCCGGCACTGCCAGCTCCACGACATTGAATCCCGTACACTGCGGTGCGCTGGAGTAGGACACCTGATACTTTTCTTCGCCAATCCTGACGGCGTGATAGTCAAACCTGCCGATGTATCCGCTGCGGTAGTTCCGGGCGGCGGAGAAGTCGAAGGCGGCGCAATGCATGGCGTAGTCGTGGTAGAGTTCGAAGAACTGTTCCGCTGACAGACCCTTCAGCGCCATAAAGGCCATGGGGAAATCGTTTGCCTTGCCGTCCGTCTGTCCCGTCATGGGCTGGTTCCACACCTGTCCCACCGTCGTCCGGTCTCCGTAGCGGTCGCAGAGGTAGTAGTGGAACCAATACGACTGGTAGCGCATCCATTCGTGCGAAAAGGCATAGTTGGCGCAGTTGCCGAACAGGGGATAGCTCTGGCTGAACATCTCTTCGGGGAAGGCGTTGGCGGCCTGCCATTGGGCCGTCTGCTCCCAGATGCTCTGTCCGTTGCCGCACCTCAGATGGAAGCCGGTGTTCACCGTCTGCGACTCGCGGTGGCCGGAGGCCTCTGCGAAGCACATATAGTGGAAGGCGTGCCCTATCTCGTGTGCCACCGTGTGGCCGATGGGTTTGCATGTGGAGGGATTGATCCACAGGGCGGGCACCACATAGTCGTAGCCGCCGCCGTAGGCCATCCACGTGGTGGTGTGGATGAGGCATATCATGCATTTGTAGCGCGACAGGGTGGTGGACTGCTCCGGGTTGACGAAGCCTAGCTGCTCCGTGTAGAGCTGATAGAATTTCTCTGCCTGCTCCAGCATGTAGTCAATATCGACATAGTAGAAATCCGTCTTGGCCAGCCCGTCGGGTGCGGTGGTGCCGTATTCGCCGGACCAGAACACGACGAAGTTGTCGCTCTCTCGCGACCGGGCCACGCTGTACGACACGCCGTCATACGTGTATTCTCCGCTCGAGGGATTGTACCCGCTCTTCCACACGTCGGGCAGATACAGGCCTTTTTCGCCTGTTTCGCTGTTGTAGGGTCGGATTTCGTTGTAGGCATGCGCTGCAGTCAGTGTGATGACGGCCAGCAGCAGGGTCAGTATTTTCTTTTTCATCTTATATATGTGTTTTGTGTGCAAATATAAGATTTTTTTCTTGAACAAAGAAAAATGAAGCAGAAAAGCCGCCCTATATGGCCTGAAATTGCATGTTCGCCGCCGGAATCAGGCTTTCAGCGCCCGCATGGCGTTGAGCACGGCCAGCACGGTGACCCCGACGTCGGCAAAGACGGCGAGCCACATGGTGGCCACGCCGATGGCGAAGGCGATGTTCTGGCGGGCGATGCTTATGGTGCGGCGCGCTATGCGTATGGCGGTGGCGATCTTCGAGGGCCGGTCGTCCATCAGCACCACGTCGGCAGCCTCTATGGCGGCGTCGCTGCCCAGGCCGCCCATGGCGATGCCCACATCGGCGCGGGCCAGCACCGGTGCGTCGTTGATGCCGTCGCCCACGAAGGCCAGCGCTTGGGCTCCGGGTGCCAGTGCCGCCATCCGCTCCACCTTCTCCGCCGGCAACAGTTCGGCGTGGTATTCGTCGATCTGCAGCTCTTCGGCCACACGCGCCGCCACCTCTTCGCGGTCGCCCGTGAGCATCACCGTCTTCCCCACGCCGAGGGCTTTCAGCTGTCTGACGGCTTCGGCGCTGTCGGGCTTCGCCTGATCGCTGATGACGATGTGTCCGGCGTAGCTGCCGTCGATGGCCACATGGATGACGGTGCCTTCGTCGCCGTGCTCGCACTGGTGCCAACGGGCACCCACGGCGTCCATCATCTTCGTGTTGCCCACGCAGACCGTCTTGCCCTGCACCGTGGCGCGTATGCCTTTGCCCGGGAGTTCCTCCACGTCGCTCACCTGGCAGCCGTCCGTCGCCTCGTCGGGGAAGGCATCGCGCAGCGCGGCGCCGATGGGGTGCGTCGTCGAGTGCTCCACGTGGGCGGCCAGATGCAGCAGCTGGAATTCGCTGCACATCTCCGGATGCACCGCCACCACCGCGAAGCGCCCTTCCGTCAGCGTCCCCGTCTTGTCAAACACCACGGTGTCCGTCTTCGAGAGGATGTCCAGGAAGTTGGCGCCCTTCACCAGGATGCCTTTGCGCGAGGCGCCGCCCAGTCCGCCGAAGAAGGTCAGCGGCACGCTGATGACCAGCGCACACGGACAGCTCACCACGAGGAACATCAGCGCCCTATAGATCCACTCCGGGAACGCGGCCCAGGCGGCAGTCATTACTTCGCCCCCGAGTCCCGTCTCCATGAGGGCTTCGACCAGCGGCATGCCGACGGCGATGGCCAGCGCCAGTCCCACCACGATGGGGGTGTAGATGCGGGCAAAGCGGGTGATGAAGGCCTCGCTCTGCGACTTATGTTCGCCGGCTTCCTCCACCAGTCGTATGATCTTCGTCACGGTGCTCTCGCCGAAGCTCTTTGCGGTGCGCACCCTGATGAGGCCGTTCAGGTTGATGCAGCCCGAGATGATGTCGTCGCCCTCGCGCACCTCCAGCGGCACGCTCTCGCCCGTCAGCGCCATGGTGTTCAGGCTCGAGCGTCCGCTCTCCACCGTGCCGTCCAGAGGCACCTTTTCGCCCGGTTTCACCGCGATAACTTTACCCACGGGGACGTCCTGCGGATGCACGTCGCGCAGCCCGCCGGCCTCCTCCAGATGCGCCACGTCGGGGCGTATGTCCATCAGGTGCTCTATGCTCTTGCGGCTCCGGCCCTCGGCGTAGCCCTCGAAGAACTCGCCCACCTGGAAGAACAGCATCACGAACACGGCTTCGGGAAACTCCGTCTCGGCGCCCGGGAAGAATCCGATGCACAGCGCCCCTATCGTGGCCACCGACATGAGGAAGTGCTCGTTGAAGGCTTCGCCGTGGGCCAGCCCCTCCGCCGCCTCCTTCAGCGTGCCTGCACCGATGAGCAGATAGGGGATGAGATACACCGGCAGCAGCTGCCAGGTGGGCAGCGCCGCGGTTTTCTCCACCGCCACAGCGCCGATGAGCAACACCACCGTGGCGATGATGGTCCACAGCTGCCCGCGGCCCTCGTGCTCCTCGTGCTCCTCGTGGTGGTGTTCGTGGTGATGTTCGTGACAGCAGCCGTGCTGATGTTCTTCGTGCCGCTCGTGGCAGCAACAGGCGTGATGATGATCGTGTGCCATGTTTTTTTGCGCTTTTTATCTGTTTTCGGCTGCAAAGTTACGAACTCTTTCCTGCAACCCGGTTGCAAAATGCAGAAGTGTGGCAGGCGACAGGTGACAGGTGAGAGGTGAAAGATATGGAAAACAAATTATTTTATAGCATGAAAACAACATTTATTTGCTTTCCGTTGCTCATTTTTTCATTTTCGAGATTTATTTGCTATCTTTGCCGCGAAAAGCGGAACACTTTGCCGTGCTCGCCGCACATCTGCCAAAATAATGACTTAATAATACAACCCTTAAAACCATACCATGATGAACAGAATCCTATTATTTATTATTGTCTTGATGTGTACTTGTTTTGCCCAGGCCCAGGAGAGTGGCACCGTAGTGACTACCGAGAAGGTGTACAGTGAAAGTGGCTTCGTGCTACGCGAAGGAAGATTTAAGATTGGGAAAATCAAGTGCTTCTACAAAGGGCTCTATACAACAGACGGTAAAGTATGCGTTAGAATTATGCCTCTGTCCATTACCAACGCTTACCGCTGTGTAGCTCCCGGAACGGAGATAATTGCGACTGGGGCATTTCAGTCTGAAGATTGGGTGTTCCTGCCCAAATCTTGCAAAACCATTTGTACCGGTGCGCTGAACACACCCTACATTGCACCATACGACGAAAGCCAAGTCTCTGATCTTGAAGAAAAGGTTATACACGACTATATCGGAGCCTCGATAATCCCGATCCGTTGACCACAGAGTTTGTGGGGACGTACGGTCTGAAGGTGTACAAGATGCCCAAGGATGTCGTGCCCGACCCCAGGATGCGCTATATAGAGGCTGCAGCATACGTCCCTTCGGGAAGATATTGTGTTATTTTGTATTTTTGCAGCAGGATTCTGTAATTATTACTGATATTTTTTCATTATATTTGCAGCGTAAAAATCCCAAAAACAATATTATGAATTACGTAAAAACCTTCTTCCGTCTCCTTTTGGGCGTCTTTATGACCTATGCCGGCATCGCCCATCTGACCACCGCGCGTCAGGAATTTGTGCGTCAGGAATTTGTGGCTCAGGTGCCCACGTGGCTGCAGTTCAGTTCCGGCTTCACCGATTTCGTCGTGCTTGCTTCGGGTGTGGTGGAGATTGCCCTCGGCCTGGGCATGTTGCTGCTTTGGAAGAAGAAGGCTGCAGTCGGTGCGCTGTTGGCGCTGTTCTATGTCGCCATCTTCCCCGGCAACATCAACCAGTATGTCAACCACATCTCCGCCTTCGGCCTTGACACCGATGGGGCCCGCCTCATCCGCCTCTTCTTCCAGCCCGTACTCATCTTCCTGGCTCTGTGGAGCACCGGCGGCTGGTCTCAGCTGAAGGCGTGGTGCGGGAAAAGATGAAAGGTGAGCGTCACGAAACAGAAATAACACGATAACGTCCGAAAGGTGTCCCAAATATTGACCGGGAAGACAGAATGAGATGATAGAATTTGACCAGATTTCATACTTTACCTATTGGCTCAGTGTGCATGTTGCCTGGACTGTTCATTGGCTCCGGATGCTGAGAGCGGCATACTTCGGGCAGCCGGCAGAGATTAAAACGGCCATAGTCATCATTATCGGCTCCGTATTGGCGATGGCGGTGATTGTGGTTTTGCTGCTGTGCCGCGCGCTGGGGGAATGGCGGCACAGCAGGAACATGCAAAACGTCAGGAGCAGGTATGGCGCGAAGATTGACTACGTGATGTCCGACCCGGACATCGTGAACCAGAACATCGGCGTGGATGATGTACTCGAGATTTTCGGAGTCAGGAAAGGCATAAACGAGAAAGAGAGTCTGCAAAACGCCAGAAACCTCATCCGGAGCAAGCGCGACAAACGGCTTTTTTGCCAATTGGTGTATGAGCGGCTTCTGGGTGACACCGGCGAGCTGTGCAGCCTCAACAACATCAGGGTAATGTTGGAGGTGCTGGGTCTGTACCGTTTCCTGGAGCAGGAGTTGGACCACGGCAACTGGCAGACCAAGGTGCGCATCCTGAACATGATGAGTGTGTTCCGTCTGAAGGTGGATTCCTGGCTGACCAATGTCCTGCTGCTCTCTAAAAGTCAGGTTGTGCGCCGTCTGGCCGTGCATGCCTCCATCATGTCGAGTGCCGACACAAAACTGGAGTATTTTGAGAGCGACACCTTCGGCCGCCATTGCTGCATCAAGGATGAGATAGAGCTGGGCTATTCCCTGCAGCGCCGCAGGGCGGGCGGACTGCAACTGCCCAATCTGGCCCGTCTGGCTCTGCTGCATGATGATGTGGGCTCACAGTGCATCTTTGTGAAGCTGATGCGTTATTTCGGTCAAAGCGAATATTGCGGTCAGTTGGTCGAATTGTTTCGCCGCAACAGGGACCACCGGCTGGCTATGGAGATAGCCTGCACGTGGGGCTACCTGAAATATACCGACGGCGAGGAGCTGCTGCAGGAGGCCCTCCTGACCCGGTCGGACGATGTGCAGGTGAGCTTCATGCAGGCTCTCACCCGCATGGACACAGGGCGTTCGGTGGAGGTGCTGGCCGGTGTGTTCAAGAGTGCTGCCAGCAACGTGATTTCCTACGAGGCGCTGCGCTGTCTGTACAATTATGGGGAAGCGGGCCGGAGCAAATTCGATGAACTGAAGGCGGCAGCCGAAGGCACGGCAAAGGAGGTGCTCTTCACACCTTTTGGGAAGGCATCCATGGAGGCGTTTATCGTGATGGACAAAGTTCTGGACTACGAACCGACAGGGACGACCGTTTACAACGTACACGAATAAAAAAAGACAGCATCATGAATACAATATGGCATGCCACATGGTACACGTTCACTTACCTGGTGTTCTTCTACAGCATGGCCCTCATGGCCTCCTATCTGGTGCTCGTCTGGTTGAGCTACAGGGCACAGAAGAGGAAGGAGAAGGAGGTGCCCGACGACGAGACGTTAAAATATATGCTCAAGAGTTCGCCGCTGACCCCTGCCGTTTCGGTGATTGCCCCTGCATATAACGAGCAGGTGAACATCGTCACCAACGTGCATTCACTGCTCAGTCTGGAGTATCCCAACTTCGAGGTCATCATTGTCAACGACGGCAGCAAGGATAACACCTTGGGTCTGCTGAAACAGGAATTCAATCTGGAGGAAGTCTCGCTCAGCGTCGAATACAAGGTGCCCTGCACGCGTATCATCGCCATCTACAAGTCCAGAGATAAGCGATACGCCAACCTGACCGTCGTGGACAAGGTGAACGGCGGACGCAAGGCGGACAGTTCGAATGCCGGCATCAACGTGTGTCAAAACAAATATTTCGTCTGCACCGATGCCGACTGCATCATCGACCCGATGGCCCTCTACCGCATGATGTGGCTGGTCATCAACAGCCACGAGCCAATGATCGGTGTCGGCGCCACGATGCTGATGAGCAACGACTGCGACATCGACTGGGTGAAGAGGCAGGTGGCCGTCACTGACGAGAACAAGAAAAGGGCAGACCTGGAAAAGAAAGGGAGTGATAAGGCGAAAGAACCGCTCATGGTGCGTCTCTTCAACCGGCTCTTCAACCTGCCCGTCCTGTGGGGCATCCTGGCCCGCTTCCAGCAGCTGGAGTATCTGCGCTCGTTCCTTATCGGCAAGTTGGGCTGGTCTGCCGTCAACTCGCTGCCCAACATCTCGGGCGGCTTCGGCCTGTTCGACACTGAGGTCGCCATCAGCTCCGGCGGCTACGACCGCACCTCTATGGCGGAAGACATGGATATGCTGCTGCGTATGGTCACCTATATGCGCAACAACGACCTGCCCTTCCGTGTGGGCCAGGTCACGCAGGTGTGCTGCTGGACCAAGGGGCCTGTGAGTGCCAAGGGCATCTTCGACCAGCGCACGCGTTGGGGTCGCGGCCTCTTCGAGATCATCGTCAACCACTGGGAGATGCTCTTCCGGCCCAAGTATGGCACCATCGGCGCCTTCACGCTGCCCTACCTCTTTGTGTTCGAGTTTTTGGCCGGTTTCATCGAGTTTGTCGGTTTCTGGTATTCCGTGTGGCTCTTCTTCCATGATGCCATCAACTGGAACACGTTCTTCTACATCCTCGGTATGATTTACCTGTTCTCTGTCCTGATGACTTTTGTGCTGATTTACTTCGACTACCGCACGAAGGCCGTGCCGTGGAAACATCGGGGCTGGCGCTACGTGAAATTCCTGTTGCTCTCGCTCGTTGAACCGTTCTATCATTTCACCATAGTGCACATCACCCTGTGGGGCTACCTCAACTACCTCCGCAACAAGGGCACCGTCTGGAAGACTATTGAGCGGTAGGGGCAAAGAACGGTATGGTGGTTCTTCAGGAGAAAAAAGAGCCTACCTCGATGGCAAAGAATTCTATTTAATGTAAAACCAAATAAAGAATGAAACCTATGAGAAAGAGCAAACTATGGATGCTTGCTGCCATCATTATTAGCGGCATGATGGCCATCCTGACAGGCTGCCAGGGACAACCCAGTGCGGACCTTGTGGTCTATGGAAAGATTTTCACCTCAGACAACAATCAGATTGTTGAAGCCTTTGCCGTGAAGGACGGCAAGTACATCTATGTCGGCGACAAGGCTGGAGCCGAAGCTTACGTGGAGGAGGGCAAGACCGAGGTGGTGGACTATACCGGCAAGGGGCTTGTGATGCCAGGCTGCGGCAATGGCCACGCACACTACGCTTCAGGCTTTGCCATCCAGACTGTAGGAACGTTGGTTGGTATGGATGTCGATGCGGACAAGTTCCTCAAGGAAATTCTTCCTGCTGCTGTCAAGAAGGCTAAGGACGCTGGTGCCAAGGCTATCTTTGGCTTCGGCTGGAATATGACAACCTTTCAGAAGAACATGCCTACTCGCCAGCAGCTGGATGCTGTATGCAGCGACATCCCAATCTACTTTGCCGACGATGAAGCCCACAAAGGCTTGGCGAACAGCATCCTGCTGGTCAAGGCTGGTATCATGAAAGAAGACGGCACACCGCTCAAGAGGGACATACGCGGAAGTGTGATACAGATTGGCGCAGACGGCACGCCTACAGGCTTCCTGAAAGAGCAGGAAGGCACCTACGCCCGCTCCTTCTTAGACAACGAGAACCTGTTCTCCGTGGACATCGCTACAGCAAACATGGCCAAAATCGAAGAGCTGTTGCTGTCAGAGGGCTACACGATGTATATCGACGGCTGGTCAACTTATTTCTACAACTCCAGTCTCTATCAGGCAGCCCAGCAACGAGACAAGGCAGGTGACATGCACTTTGTGCTGGGCTTGTGCTACGAAATTGAGAGTTGGATGAATGTGGATGAGGCGTTGTCTAAGGCAAGTGACGTTCAGAAGTTTGCTTCTACTCGCGTAAAGACTAATTGGGTAAAACTCTTCATAGACGGTACGGTGGAAAGCGGCACAGGATTTGTGGACCCATTGTATCCTGACGGTCACCAGGGCAGCTCCAACTGGTCGGAAGAGGAAATGACTGACATCACACGCAAGGCAAACGCGAAAGGCCTGACCATGCACATTCATGCCATGGGCAACAAGGGCGTCAATCGCGTTGTCAACGCATATATCAACGGCGGAAAGGATGAGATGCGCAATACGCTGGTACACGTGTATGGCGTCAATCAAGACGATTACAAGCGTATGGCAGACCACAACATCTATGTCACCTCTGGTATGCTCTGGCATCATCGCAGCACGGAATTTCAAAACGAACTGAATCGCACACTGCCTGAAGGCATGAAGGACAAGGGTTTCCCGTTAAAGTCATTCTTCGACCATGGCATCAATGTATCTTCACACTCAGACTTCCCTGCACTGAGCGCCAGTCCTGATGACCCCTTCGGCATCATGGAGATTACAGTCACCGGACTCTATTACGCCGAAAAAGGGCAGCCATGCTGGCCGGAAGAGCTGCTGACCCGCGAGCAAGCCCTCAACGCCCTGACCATTAACGTGGCCAAGCAGATGTTCATTGAGAAAGAAAGAGGCAGCGTCAGCGTAGGCAAATATGCAGACTTCCTGCTTGTAAACAAGGACGTGCTGACCTGTCCCGTGAAGGAGATTCATGAGGCAAAGCCAGCCGCTACCTACTTCGAGGGAAAGAAAGTCTTTGCTAATGACAAACAATAATCAACCTATGAAAAAGAACAAACGACAGAGACGTTGAGACTTTGGGATTTTGACACAAAACACAGTAATGGCCTCCAAACGGAGGCCATTACTGTCAAGTATCGCCAAGTCTGGCATAGATGAGTTGCAAATGAGCAGGTGTCAGTCTTCGTCCCGGATACCAACCCATGCGCTTGAGCAGGACTCTGATTGCTTTAAACTTGCCGTTGCCGAAGCGTAAGTCGCATAGAAATAACTTTTTGCTTTGTGGCAGACTGATGGGATTCCCCCGAACACCCTCCGGGTAATAGACCCTTGCCAACTCCGTGAGTGTCATGGTGCCGCCTCCTCTTTCTTCTCGGGCATGAGATAGCGCAGTCCTCTTTTGTAGGCCTTCCACCCTCTCTTGTCCGCCTGGCGGTAGAGCGTTGATCTCCCCACGTGGGCAAAGACGGGGCACTCTCTCAGGTCCTCGACCGAGACATATTCGCCCGCATGCCGCGCCTCAAAGTCGTCGAAAGCTGAACTGTGGACATCGACCGGTTTGTCCGATTCCTCGCCGGGAGTGCTCTTCAGAGCGGCCAGCAGGCCTTCCTTCATGCTGAGGCAGTTGAGGTCGAGGACACTCTGCATGGCCAGTGCGAAGTCGATGCACAGCATGATCCACCAGCGGGCCACGCCGATGCACTGCGTCAGTAGCTGACGATCTTCAGCCGTCCGTGCT
>CADAVI010000093.1 GCA_902791295.1 uncultured Bacteroidales bacterium
GCCGGTAACCAGGATGGCGAAACCGGTCATGGAGCAGACGATGATGGTGTCGATGAAGACGTCGAGCATGCCGATGGAGGCCTGCTGCAGGGGGGACTTGGCCGTGGCGGCGGCGTGGGCCATGGGCGTGGAGCCGAGACCGGCTTCGTTGGAGAAGATACCGCGGGCAACACCCATGCGGATGGTCAGGAGCACGGTGGCGCCGGCGAATCCGCCTTCAGCCGACGTAGGCGTGAAGGCTTCGGAAACGACCCACCAGAACACGCGCGGCACTTCCGTGATGTTCATGATGATGACAATGAGGGCGAAGGCGATATAGACGACGGCCATGAGCGGCACGAGACGGCCGGCCACGGCGCCGATGCGCTTCACGCCGCCAAGCAGGATGAGGGCGAGGAACAGGAGCAGGACAAGGCCCGTGACCCAGGTGGGTACGGAGAAGGACTTGTCCATGCTGACGGCGATGGCGTTAACCTGCACGAGGTTGCCGATGCCGAAGCAGGCGATGAAGCCGAAGATGGCGAAGCAGGTGCCAAGCCACTTCCATTTCGGTCCGAGACCGTTCTTGATGAAGTACATGGCGCCGCCGACCCAGCGTCCGGCGGGTGTCTTTTCACGGTACTTCACGGCCAGAATGATTTCGGAGAATTTGGTCATCATGCCCACGAGGGCGGTTACCCACATCCAGAAGAGGGCGCCCGGGCCGCCGATGGCGATAGCCGTGGCCACACCCACGATGTTGCCGGTGCCGATATCACCGGCAAGGGCGGTCATGAGCGCGTTCCAGGGGGAAATCTCACCTTTCTGGGACTGGTGCTCGCGGCCCTGCCAGAGAAGCTTGTAGGCGTGGATCCAGTTTCTGAAGGAGAAGAAACGCAGGATGACGTTAAGGTAAAGACCCGTGCCCACGAGAAGCACGAGCATGACGGGACCCCAGACGAAGTTGTTGAGACTGGTGAGAGCAGAAATGAACACATCCATGGAAAAAACTCCCTACCTGAACAGTTTGGTTCCTGAGGTGCCTCGGCACCGTCCTTGGTGACACCATTTCCGCTGTAGTAACACAATCCCATTCTATTTTGAGCCGCTGCATATCCCTGCTCTGCGGCCTTGCGGAACCACTTCACAGCTTCGGTATAGCTTTGTGTAACGCCTGTCCCATCGTAATAATTTAGGCCCAGGTTGTATTGAGCCTCTGCATATCCCTGCTCCGCAGCCTTGCGATACCACTTCACTGCCTCGGCATCGTCCTTGGTGACACCCAGCCCTTCGTAGTAGCAATATCCCATTGCGAACTGACCTTCAACCTGCCCCTGCTCCGCAGCCTTAAGGAACCACTTCGCGGCCTCGACATCGCTTTGGATTACACCCAGCCCTTTGCTGTAGCACTCTCCCATTGCGTACTGACCTTCAACCTGCCCCTGCTCCGCAGCCTTAAGGAACCACTTCGCGGCCTCAACATAGTTCTCTTTACCATAATAATCCTCGCCCTTTTCAAGCATCTCTTCAGCCGTCATCGTGGTCTTTGGCGTCGCTGTGCTGGCAGTAGTGGTCTTTTGCGTCGCTGTGCTGGCAGTAGTGGTCTGTGACAGGGCCAGACGGAGGCCGAGATAGTCTTTTCGTTTAGACAACCCGTCAAAATCGCGATAACACACGCGGCAGCACCACGTTCCGTTGCTCCAGCTGCCACCACGGGTCACGCGGAAATAACCAGAGGTGGGGCCGGAGGGGTTTTTACTTGGAGAGTTCTTATAATAATTCTCATCATACCCATCCTGACACCATTCATATACGTTTCCGCTCATGTCGTAGAGTCCGAGTTCGTTGGGTTGCTTTGTGGCTACAGGGTTAGTCTTTTTGCCGCTATTATCTTCATACCATGCGACATCAGTCAATGTTGTATTGCTCCCGCTGTATTTATATCCCCTGCTGTATTGACCGCCGTAAGCAGCATATTCCCATTCCGCTTCTGTAGGCAGGCGGAACTTCTGCCCCGTCAGCTGGTTGAGCTTCGTAATAAACGTCTGGCAGTCATTCCAAGACACTTGCTCTACAGGCAAGTTGTTGCCCTTAAAGTTAGATGGATTGCTGCCCATCACGGCCTCCCAAAGCGCCTGAGTCACCTCCGTCTGCCCGATGTAATAGCTGTCCAGCGTTACAGAATGTATGGGCTTTTCGTTAATGCCAATACTCCCCATCTGGAATTTGCCGCCTGCTACGGGTTTCATCACGAAGGAGACACCTTTCACCGTAAAGGTCTTGTCTGTCTGTTGTGCACTCACGCCCATCGTCACACACAGGGCGAGAAGCAGGAGAATGGTCTTGATTTTCATGGTATAGATTGGTTTTTAGGTTATTCTTGGGGGCAAAGATACGAAAATTAGTTGAGAATTGACCATTGAGAATTGATAATTTGTATTTTTAGCGTGGAACAGTGCTCATGTAAACGATGCGTTTTGAAAAATATTTTATACATTTGGCGTGGAAAAATGATAAAATCGTTTCAGCGATGAAGAAGATATTGACATTATTGGCGCTGCTTATCTTTTTGGGAAGCAGTCTCGCCACAGCTCAAAACAGGAAGGTTGCAGCTTACGGTATTGGATTCTACAATCTGGAGAACCTGTTTGACACACTCCACGACGAAGGGAAGAACGACTATGACTTTCTGCCCGAAGGCAATAAACACTGGGATAACGAGAGGTATTCACACAAGCTGCAGAATATGGCTCGTGTGCTTTCCGATATGGGCACTGACAAGATTCCTGCGGGCTGTGCCGTCATCGGCGTGTGCGAGGTGGAGAATGCCCATTGTCTGGAGGATCTCTGCAATCAGGAGCCACTCAAAAAGCGCAACTTCAATTTTGTGCATATTGAGGGAGCCGATCGCCGCGGTTCCGACTGCGCCCTGCTCTATAATCCGCGTTTTTTCTCCGTACGCAACGTAAAACTAGTGCCCTATGTAAACGAACTCCCCAGGGATTCAGATTATAGGACGCGTGGCTTTCTGACCGTCAGCGGCACCCTTGCCAACGAGCATGTGACGTTTATTGTCAACGACCTGCCTTCGCGTTTGTTTTCTTCCCGCTATCGCGAGCGTGCCGGCAGTCTGATTCGTGCCATCAAAGACTCTCTGCTGAGGGATGATCCGGGCGTGAAAATCATCATCATGGGCAACATGAATGACAATCCTCAAAACACGTCAATGGCGGTGTCTCTTGGCGCCAAGGCCAATGTCGTCGAGGTTGAGAAAGACGGACTGTGGAATCCCTGGTTTAAAAGAAACTCCGCTTCGTGTTATGACGGCATTTCGCCCAGTATGTACGACCAGATAATCCTTTCCTATTCGCTACTTGACCCTCAAAACAGCAAGGACTACACCACTTTGAAATATTTTACCCATCAGGTCTTTCTCCGCGAATATTTCATTACCCAAGCGGGTATAAACAAGGGTCTCCCCTTAAGAACCTTTTTCGGTACAACGTGGCTCGACGGCTACAGCGACCACTTCCCTGTTGTCCTGTATCTTGTAAAGGAGGTGAACAAATAATTTCGTGTCGCTCCTTTTGCGTAGCAAATGGGGCCGAGCGCAGCGATGGCTATCTCTAACCCTTAACCTTTAACCTTTACATCCCCTCAATAGTACACTATCGTTCGCGTCTCTGTTGACTGCACACCCACAGAGCTCTTCTTGCGGCTGATCCAGTTACCTTTGGCGTCATATTTGTAGTCGGAGAATTGTATCTGGATTGCATTCGGTTTTACACTACCCATAGACATCTCAATCAGTTCGCCTTTGGCATTGTATTTATTGTTGACGATATATGGCGGATTCCTGTCGGATGTAACGGCTTTAACCATTCTGCCATTTACCCAAAAATATTTCCTGGAGTTCCTTGACACACAATAGCCGTTACTGTCATATTCCGCCCCGGTCAAGTCTTTCTCTTTGCCGTCGATGGTGAATTCTATGGTACTTGGCTTTAGCTCTGGCAAATATATTGTGATGGACTTCACGTTGCCCTTGGCATCGTAAAGTTCCACGTCGTGGTACCTCATTTCTTTTGTACCGTATTCGGCCATGACCTTCTTCCTTTTCTCTGCCCAGCGCTTCCCTTCGGGTGTCGTCTCACCCGCATTTACACTTTTTATCCAATACACTCCCTTCAGGCCATCGCATACCAAGGTGCTTTCGTGTTTGGTATCCAGTGAATAAGCCTTCTCGTAGTAAAGAAGAGCCTTGTCGACGTCATCCTCGTAAAGGTAATACCAGCCCATTGTATAATTATTAACAACGGAGTTCGGATTCATCTTCAGCGCTTTCTGATAGTAAGTCAAAGCCTCTGCCTTTTTGCCCTGCTCTTGAAGAAAAACACCTTTTGTGCGGTAGCGGTCGTCATTATTCGGGTCTCGCGCTATGGCCTTGTCCAGATACTGATTGGCGGCAGCATAATCTTTTTTAGACATATACAGACTGACTAACTGGATCATGAACCCAGGTTCGTCCGGAAACTTGTCAAAGCCTTCCTTCAGGATTGCTTCATAGGCAGACTGATTGTCTACTAAATAATATTTCGAAGCCAATGCCTGACATACCGTACTTTTCATTTCCATCCCTCTGGCACGCGGCTTGAGAAACTCCAGTTCCTTAACGGCTTCCTTATCCTCCAAGTTGTGATACGCGATACCGATACAATTCCTAATCAACATATCAACAAATACATCATCGCTGTATTGCTTTATCGCATTCTGAGCCTGAGGATTGCTGGTCAGGACGGGTTCTTTGACGGCTGTCAGGGCTGTATGCCATGCCTCCAGTGCTTTGCGAAACTCCTGCTTTGCGGCATAGGTCATCCCCACCGTCACCATCCCGGAGGTCATTTCGAGTACAAACAACGCTCCTTCCTGCGCCCTCTTCACGATGTCCGGTTTTTTGTTCAGCGCTAATGCGTAGGCTTTCTTGTAATGGTCAAAGGCAGCCAGACCGGCAGGCGCAAGCGCTGCTTCGTCATTTTTTATATACGCGTCCTTATAGGCAATCTTTTCCACATCTCCGGCCACAATCTCGTATTCGGCTGTACCCTCGCCCCCTGCACTGTTCAAGGCCAGCCTTGCCGCAGCCACATTGGGAGTCTTGCCATTGTCTGTATTTATGTATTTTTCAGCCTCGTCCAAAAACTTTTGTTGTGATTTGCGCATCGCCTCGTAGGCTTTGTAATACGCTTTCTCTGATTTCTTACTTTGCGCACTCACACCCATCGTCACACACAGGGCGAGAAACAGAAGAATGGTCTTGATTTTCATGGTATAGATTGGTTTTTAGGTTATTCTCGGGGGCAAAGATATGAAAAAAAGTTGATAATTCATGTAACTTCGTTCCATAGACATTGCTTACGCTCGGCAAAACTCAAACAAGCTTGGTTTTGCGCTCACTTAATCGCAATGTTGATAATTGACAATTGAAAATTGAAAAATTTTTTTTCACACGCTCATTTTTAAATGAAACAGCCCCGCCGGCTAGGCTGAAAAAAGCCACCGACGCATCGCGCCAGCGGCTTGAACAACGCGGCGCGGGCTGAAGCCGCATTTTGAAAAATTCAAAAAATGATGATGAGAATTTGAGAATTTGAGAAAATGAGAAAACGAAAAAAGCCGCCGGAAATTCCGACGGCCATTTCTTTTGTTTCAGGTTTCAGGTGCCCTGAAAGGGCTAAATAACTTAGCGCAGAGCCTTGGCTCTGTGTAAATGGATCACCCCTATTCCCCTACGCCCCTGTAAGGGGCTAATAATTATGGATGGTGTGGGTCCCATCGATAGGGGCAAGCCCCTATCCTAAGTTATTGGACCCTTT
>CADAVI010000094.1 GCA_902791295.1 uncultured Bacteroidales bacterium
CCTGCGCGCCAAGAGCGTGGCCGACGTCAACGACGTCAAGGCCAGCCTCATCTCCACTCGCCGCATCATCTTCACTCCCGCCAGCGACCTCAAGGAGGAACTCTCCAAGACCTCCGTGCAAATCACCTGCTTCGACCGCAACGGCAACGAGGTGAAGCGCGTCACCTCCAGCGACGAGGGCAAGGTGGAAGACCCCGAGTACGACGGCACCGATCCCGAAGGAGGTAATTCCGGTTCAGGGTCTGAGCCCGAAAACAGCGGAAACCAGAATCCTGAAACTCCCGCCAGCGGTGAGACCTTCACCATCGCGGCTTCTGTGAGCGGCGAGGGCGGCACGGTCGTGATAGAGGCTGTGGCAGAGAACGCCAACTTCCAGTTCCTCGGCTGGAGCGACGGCAACACGCAGAATCCCCGCACCATTCAGCCCACAGCTGACATGAACGTGACGGCCAGCTTCATGAATCTCGGCTAGGTTTCTGTGTGACCCCCTTCGTGACCCCCTTCGGTCTTGCCCTCCGTCGCGAATGGGTATTCGCCTTGCCCTCCGTCGCCATAAGAGCTATGGCTCCCCTCATCAGGCACGGGAAGACATTCAGTCTTTCCTCTGAAGGCCTTCTTCGCCCTTTGTGGGGTTTCTGTCCCCCGATAACGGGGGAACCGAAGGGGGTTAAGCCACATTCAGTGGCTACTCTAGGGGTTAAGCCACATTCAGTGGCTACTCTAAAGACCCCAGTCGCCTCGCCCCCATTGGACAAGATTCAAGCACCTGAAACCTGAAACCTGAAACCTGAAACCAAAAAAGGCTCCCTCAAACGGGGAGCCTTTCTTCATACCTTAAATATATGGGCGATTTACTTCAGCAGGGAAGCGCGCACCGCCTCGATGTCGCCCTTGAGCTCCATGAGCTGGCTCTTGAGCTGGTCCACGGTGAGGGCGTCGAGCACCTTGAGGGGCTGCATGGCGTCGTTGAGCTCAGCCACGTTGGCATCGTAGTCGGCCAGACGGTCCATGGCGTCGGTGAGGAGAATCATGCGGAAGGTCATGTTCTCGGCAGCTGCATCGTCGATGGCGGAGATGTACTTGTCGATGTTCTGGCAGAGCACATAGACCTGCTCCACGGTGGAGGCGGTGGTCATTTCCCAGAAGAGGTTGATGCGGCCGGCAGCCTCCTCAGCATCGTAGAGGGTGGAGATGTTCTCCTCGTAGGTGACGCTGCTGTTGAGAGCGCCCAGAGCGGGGTCGTTGACCTCGGCCAGCAGCTTGGAGATGGCCTCGTCGTAGGCGGTGACGTCCATGTCGTAAGCCTCAGCCACCTTCTTGTCCACGAAGAGCATGGCCAGAGCGCGATACTTCTCGCTCAGGGTCTGCAGTTCGGCCGTCTCGGCGGGATCCATCAGATAGGTGGGCTTCACCATCTTCTCCTCATCGGTGAGTTGGATGCTGTCCTTCATGTTCTGAATGCCGGGAATGCCCTTGAGCTTCTTGGCCTCGGAGGCGAGAGAGTCGAGCTGCACCTTGATGCTGGCCTCAATCTGGCTCTGCTCGAATGCCTTCACGCTGTCTTCGGTAATTTCAGCCTTCTGTTGCTTGTTGCCGCAGGATGCCAAAGTCAGGGCAAAGGCTGCAGCGAGAAAAAGAATTTTTTTCATGTTGTCTGTTTTGTTTAAGGGTTAATATTTGTTTTTACGAATTTTGTCCGGTATGTTGAACAGCAGCACGGCAACGGCCATGATGCACATCAGGCACAGCATGCCCATGTTGAAGACCAGGGTGGAGAATGTCCAGGCGCCCAGGCGCTTTTCGCTGCTGTAGAACGGCGCTCTGCCCCACGGGCTCCTCGGCATCAGCCACACGGCACCGGCCCGCGCCACGATATGGTCGCCGACCACATGGCTGAGTTCCTTCTGATCGGCACCGGTGACGAAGTCCTGCAGCGCCGTGTTGTGGTGGTCGCGCTTGAGGCGGCGCAGCTCCTCGCGCCCCATCTCCTTGAGGCGGTCCGTCACGATGCGGTCCTCAAGCAGCGTCCAGCGGTTGCTGTGCTTCTTGACCACGTCCTCCAGCCGCAGCAGGTGCGCCTTCAGGCTCCCGTAGCTGTCGTCGCCGCTGTAGGGCGGCACGGCGCACAGCGCCTCCAGTCGCGGCAGTTCGCCCCGCACCACCCTGAGATGTGCCGGATCCACCGCCTTGCCCCGCTCCTGCTCGTCCTTCATGGTCTCCACTTCGCTCTTGAGCTGATATATCACGCCCCACTGCTCGTATTGCCAGCGGTAGCGCTCACGCTGCACCTCAAAGAGGGGCGCCTCGTAGGGGTTGTCGCTGAATTGCGTCACGGCCAGCGCTTCAAACGACCAGCGGGAGGGAATCACGTCGCCGATGAGGGGCACGTTGCCCGTGGTGCTGCGCGGCGTGAGGTCGGAGAAGGAGACCACCAGGCCGCAAAGCAGTATCTGGGGAATCAGAAGTATGGGGATGCTGATGTAGATGCTCACCACGGAGTTGAGCCACTGGGAGAGCAACAAACCGGTGAGACGCGCCAGGAAGGCGGTGACGAAGAGCACCAGCCACCACACGCCGAGCGTGCCCGACAGACCCATGACCCAGGCGCCCGCCAAGACAAAGAGCCCCGTCTGCACGGCGCTCACCATGACGGAGTAGCAGACCTTGCTCCAGATGTAGGAGCCGTAGGACAGGCGCAGGAATTTCTCGCGCTTGAGCAGACTCTTGTCGCGGATGATTTCCTCGGCCGAACCGCTCATGCCGATGAAGGTGGCCACGATGACGGCCATGAAGAGGAACGAGTTCTTGTTCTCCATCAGCGTGTAGCCCGTCTCCGGCGCATAGTGGGTGAGCCCGGCGCAGACAAGCGCCAGCAGGGGCGCCTCGAGCAGGGTGATGAGGATGTATTGCAGATTGGTGGCCTTGCAATGGAGGTCGCGGTCGAGGAATATCCAAAACTGGCGCAGGAGGCTCGGGCGATGCTGATCGTTGGGCGGCAGGTCTTCCGTCTTCACCTCCTCCAGGTCGCCGCGCCGTGAGAGATACATCTCGTGCCACTCCCGTGGCGTCACCTTGCGGCGGTCGGTCTCCTTGCCGCTCTTGGAGAGGGCCTTTTCATCGATGATGTTGAGCACCACTTCCGGGTTCACGGCGCCGCACGAGGGGCACATGCTGATTTGGGCGTCGGCGTAGTTGGCCGCCGTCTTGAAGGTGGTGATGGCGTCGATGGGATTACCGTCATAGACGGGATAGCCGCCCTTGTCCAGCAGCCACAGGCGGTCGAAGAGTTTATAGACGTCGCTCGAGGGCTGGTGGATGTTGGCGATGACCAGACGCCCCTTCTGCGTCTGCTCTTTCAAGAGCAGGATGACGCGCTCGGTGTCCGCCGAAGAGAGGCCGCTGGTGGGCTCGTCGAGGAAGAGCACGGCGGGCTCCCTGAGGAGCTCCAGCGCTATGTTGAGGCGCTTGCGCTGCCCGCCTGATATGGTCTTGTTGAGCGGACTGCCCACCACGAGGTCTTTCACCTGCAGCAGGTCGAGGTCCTTGAGCACCTGGGTGATGCGCTGCTCTATGTCCTTTTCGCTCATGCCCTCGAAGCAGAAGCGCGCCGTGTAGAGCAGATTCTGCCACACGGTGAGCTCCTCCACGAGGAGGTCGTCCTGAGGCACGTTGCCGATGAGGCTGCGCGCCCCGTCCTCTGAGATGTCGTGACCGTCGATGGTGATGCGGCCCTGCTGCAGCGGCAGGTTGCCGTTGAGCAGAGACACGAGCGTCGTCTTGCCCGATCCGCTGCCGCCCATGATGGCCACCAGCTGTCCGCTCTCCAGGTCGAAAGAGAAATTGTGACAGCCGTTGTCCGAACCGGGATAGCGGAACTCTATGCCGCGCCCCTGAAAGCGGATGACGCGACGCTTCTGGCGCTGGCGATAGGCGGCCTGCACGGAACTGAAGTAGAGGGGCGCTCCGTGATGACTCTTGAGCACGCCGCTCTGCTGCCACACCTGGAAGATGCCGGGCACCACGGGGATGTCGTTCATCAGCACTTCGTCTTCACCCAGATAGGTGAACACGAGCAGGTTTTCCTCCTCCAGCCACAGCGTCTTGATGCCGCCCCGCCAGTGGGGGAACTCCTGAATGAGCACATGACGGTTCACCTCGCCCGTCACGTAGGCGTGGAGGTCGGCCATCACCGGTTTGCGCACATGCAGATGGCGGGCCGCATGCAGAAATATCTCGTCGTCCACGTCGTGCTGCCCCGCCTCCAGATGGCAGAACTCCATCAGGCGAAGCAGCAGCAACACCTGCTCCTCCTGGGGCATTTCGCCGCGCAGCTTGGTGCAGATGCCCTCAATTATCATCTCCTTGTCCAGATCGGGCTCCACCTCGTAGAGGCCGGCCAAATCGTCGTAAAGACCAAGGTATTCATCGAGGGTGCGTATGCCGAAATGCCGCTTTAAGTAGGTGGACAAGAGAGCCTTCGACGTCTCGGCGTCCACACCGGCTCTGGCCCCGAAGAGGGCAAAGAGATTAATCAGACCGGAAAGGACGATGTCGTTCACCATGGCATGATATGCATACAGATACGGGCACAAAGATACAAAAAAGTTGAGGATTGCGTGACAGGAGACGGAAAAAAAAACTCATTTTCCGTTTTTTTCGCCATAAAATTCGGCTTTTGGCTTTTTGCTTTTGAGTTTTTTTGTACTTTTGTCCGCGATTTCACCTGTCCGAAGAATGAGCGACAACAATCTCAAAGAGCGATGGACCCAGTGTCTGGATTTGCTGCGCACAAAGCTCAGCAACCAACAGATGGAGTGGTTCAAGCCCATCCGCCCCAAAAGCTACGATGAGGAGGAGCACAAACTGATTCTCACGGTGCCGTCCAACTACTTTCTGGACTATGTGGAGACCAACTTCCGCACCCTGCTTCATGCCGCCGTCTATCGCATCTTCCACAACCCCACCGCCATCTTCTATCAGGTGAACGTCATCAAGGGCGACCGCGAGGGCAGCGTCGAAGAGTCCTCCACCGGCGTGGAGGCCCGCGAAGGCAAACGGGGCAACAAACTGGCGCCCAAGCTCGTATTGGACACCCCCAAGTCCAAGGGTCTGAATTCAGGTCTCAATCCGCAGCAGACTTTCGAGAATTTTATCGAAGGCAAGAGCAACAAACTCTCCCGCTCCGTGGCGCAGGCCATTGCCGACAACCCCTCGCAGCAGACCTTCAACCCCCTCTTCCTTTGGGGGCCGAGCGGTGTGGGCAAGACGCACCTGGTCAATGCCCTGGGCGTGCGCCTGCAGAAACTCTATCCCACCCGCCGCGTGCTTTACATCCCGGCCCACGACTTCCTCGTGCAGTTCACCGAGAGCCGCCGTCAGAACAAATTCAACGAATTCATCCAGTTCTATCAGTCCATCGAGGTGCTCATTGTGGACGACGTTCACGAGTTCACATCGCAGATGAAGACACTGGAGGCTTTCTTCCATATCTTCAACCACCTCCACCAGAACGGGCGCAAGATTATCCTCACCTGCGACCGCCCGCCCTCCGAACTCGTCGGCATGGAGGAGCGTATGCTCTCGCGCTTCCGCTGGGGCATCACCGTGGAGATGGAGCGCCCGGAGGAGGAATTGCGCTACAACATCCTCATGAGCAAGATCCTGCGCGGCGGACTGCGCATCCCCGAGGAGGTGGTGCAATACATTGCCCACACCATCAAGAGCAATGTGCGCGAACTGGAGGGCGCCATCCATTCCCTTCAGGCCTACAGCATTGTGGAGAACGCGGAGATTACGCTCGAATTCGCCCGCCACGTGCTGGAGAAGAACGCCATCACCAAGGCGCAGCCCAAGAGCAAGCGCACCACCTTCGACTACATCCTCGACCGCGTGGCCGAACAGATGGGGGTGGAGGTGAGCAGCATCCTGGGGCGCGGTCGCAAGGCCGACGTGGCTCTGGCGCGCCAGATGGTGATGTATCTGGCCTCGCGCCACACCGACCTCTCCACGCCGCGCATCGGCACGCTGCTGGGCGGCCGGTCCCACACCACCGTGCTCCACGGCATTGACGTCATCGCCGACGACGAAGAACTGAAGAACAAGGCCGAAAAAATGCTATGAGAAAGACCATCCGCAAATACAGCAACCGAGAAGTGCCCGAAGCGCTGCTCGACCGGCTTCTCGAAGAGGCCGCCCGCACCCAGACGATGGGCAACCTGCAGCTCTACAGCGTCGTTGTCACCCGCGACAATGCCCAAAAGGCGCTCCTGGCGCCGGCGCATTTCAACCAGAGCATGGTGACCGAAGCCCCTGTCGTACTCACCGTTGTGGCCGACTTCCGCCGCACCAGCGACTGGTGTCTGCAGCGCAAAGCCCAACCCGGCTACGGCAACTTCCTTTCCTTCCTCAACGCCGCCACCGACGCCCTGCTCTACACACAGACGCTCTCCGCCCTGCTCGAGAAGGAAGGCCTGGGGCTCTGCTTCCTGGGCACCACGATATACAATCCCCAAGCCATTATCGACACCCTGGCGCTGCCCCCGCTGACGATGCCCGTAGCCACCCTCACGGTGGGATGGCCCGACGAGGATCCCGCGCCCACCGACCGTCTGCCCCTGGAGAGTTTCGTCCACAAGGAGCAGTACGAGCCCTACACCGAGGAGCGTATCGACCGGTTCTATCGGGCAAAAGAGGCTCTGGAGGAAAATCGGGAATTCTGTCGCATCAACGGGAAGGAGACGCTGGCCCAGGTGTTCACCGACTGCCGCTACACCCGCGAGGCCAACGAGCAACTTTCGCGCGGTTTCATCGACACTCTGCGCCGTCAGGGCTTCTCCCTGTGCGAGAGCGGCGCCGAAATGACGCAGAAGCGCCCCGAGGCTTTGGAGTGCGACGTCGTGCGCTTCCAGAACAAGAAAGACCGCTGGGTGGCCTTCGTGGGCCTGTGGGAGGGACGCCCTTACGAAATCTTCACCGGACTCATGGACGAGGACGAAGGCATCATGCTGCCCAAGAGCATCTCCAAAGGCCACATCATCCGACAGACCAACCGCGACGGCTCCCACCGCTACGACTTCCAGTTTGAGAACAAGCGCGGCTACAAAATCACCATCGAGGGACTTTCGGGCAAGTTCGACCCCGAATATTGGAACTACGCCAAGCTCATCTCCGGCGTGCTGCGCTACGGCATGCCTCTGGAGAGCGTCATCAAACTGATCAGTTCGCTCACCCTCGACAGCGACAACATCAATTCGTGGACCGACGGCGTGGCCCGCGCCCTCAAGCGCTACCTCCCCAATCAGGATGCTGACCCGGATACATATTGAGCGCCTCACGGTGCACGCCCGCCACGGCGTGCTGCCCCAAGAGCGCACGGTGGGTGCGGACTTCTACGTGTCGCTCACAGCCGACGTGGACACCGGCGAAGAGGCCCTCACGGACGACCGTCTGGAGGGCACCGTCAACTATGCCGAGCTCTGCGCGAGCATCCGCAGCGAGATGCAGCGCCCCGCCCAACTTTTGGAACATGTGGCCTGGCGCACGGCGCGCCGCCTGCTCTCAGAGCAACCCCGCCTTCAGCGCGTCGCCCTGCGCATCGACAAGCAGATGCCCCCCATCGGCTTGTCCGTGGAGGCTGTCGGCGTCGAAGTGACGCTCTCCAAAGAGGCTCCGGAAACTGTCTGAGCGGGCAAAACAAAAACTTTTCCAACTTTTTTTCTTCGCGCGGACACACTATTTCATATTATTTCCGTATCTTTGCCCCCGATTTTTTGTATTATTCAAGGTAAATAACGGAAACAATATGGAGAACTTAGGTATTGGTCTCGAACTCATGGTTGTGGGCATGACCACTGTCTTCCTGATTCTGCTGATTGTCATCTTCGGTGGCAAACTGCTCATTCAGGTGGTGAACCGCATCGCCCCCGAAGAGGTTCAGAAAGCCAAAAAGACCGTCGCCGCCCAAAGCGGCAACGCAGACCCCACCGCCGTGGCGGTGCTCAGTGAGGTAGTGAAGCAGCTCACGCAGGGCAAGGGACACATCACATCGGTAAAAAAGATTTAATCGTAATATGGCAAAAGAAGTAAAGTTTTCACTGGTCTTCCGCGATATGTGGCAGAGCGCCGGCAAGTATCAGCCGCGCGTGGACCAGTTGGTGAAAGTGGCACCCGCCATCATCCGCATGGGGTGCTTTGACCGCGTTGAGACCAACGGCGGCGGTTTCGAACAG
>CADAVI010000095.1 GCA_902791295.1 uncultured Bacteroidales bacterium
TTGCGTTGTGTTTTAGTTAATATTATGCATTACCATACATCGGCCTGCGATTGAAAACATATTATCTGTTATCATGAAAATGATATAATTACGTTTAACTATCATTCTAAATCTTTATCGTGAAAAAGATTCTTTATCTCTCATTTATGCTCATCTTTTCTTGGGCAGCTATGGCTCAGGATGTGTTGGTGACGGAATCCGCCGATGTCATTCAGGCTTGGGGCGTGGACGTCGGTGGTTCCAAGATATACTATCGCACTTCGGAGGATGCCAATGCTCCTCTGCAGAGCATTGACAAGTCGGCCGTGCTCGTATGGAAGAAGGCGGACGGCACCCGTGTGGTCATCGGCCAGGAAGAGCAAAAGGAGCCGGAGAAGAAAGAGGAAAAACCGACCCCCAAAAGCGACCCCGTTGTGCTGAATGCCGACGACCCCGAAGCCAATGCCGCCTGCATCCAGGCCTTCAACCAGACGGATGTATATTCCAGCAAAAAGGCTTCAAAAAAAATGGCCCAGACGATTATCGGACTGCTGTATATGACGCCCGATTCCAAGATGGCAGACAAGAATGTCGAAATCACATACAGCATCTACAAATCCAGCAGTTATGGAAGAATGGCGCCCCGCACCAGCGGTATCGGAGTGAATGTCAAGAATAAAACTGACAAGACCATTTATGTGTATTTGGGCAATACGTTCTTCCTGCGCCACGGCGTCAGCGTGCCCTTTACACAATCGCAGGCTTCTCAATCAACCTCAGGCGGGAGTGACGGCACAAAATCTACCGGTTTTTCCCAAAGCGTGGTGGCAATACCGGCGCAGAGCACCTTGGATTTGGGCAAGCAGGAGTTCTTCCCCAATGACGGCAAAAATCCGTTCGGCGGGAATATAACCAATGATATGCGCGACACTTATACCGGCGGAGGACTGTTCTCTCCGTTGATAAAGACGGGCACGGTCAACTATTTTTATTGGACGGAACCGAAGTCGAGTCTTTTGGGAAAGGGTGAAGTGCGTGAATTGGCACCGGGTCAATCCACTCTTGATTTCGGTTTCAAACTGACCTATTCGTTCAGCGAAGACAACACACAGCTCTACCACTTGGATGCAAAGTTGTATGTTTCTAAAATCGTGGGCTCCAGTTTCAATCCTTGGACAGGGGCGGATCATATCGAGTTCAAGGGACAGCCTGTTTACTTTATGATTATGCAAAGGGAGGCCAAATAAGCATCTGCATGTTTTTGTGTGAATTAGAATAAAGCCTGATGCAATGAAGAATGTAATAACAGATAACAGCCGGTGGTGTTTGGTTCTTTTGCTGTTCGCCGTCGGGTTGGGCTGTGCTCAAGCTCGGGAACTGCATGTCGAGTCGGACGGCAAGAAAGTCGGCGTGCTTGATGAACAGGGTAGTGTAGTCATTCCGATGTCGTTTGACAATGTTGAGCCCTGGGGCAGACTCTTCCGCGCGGAAAAGAAGGGCAAGTTTGGCCTCTATGACGAGAACGGCACGGAAGTGTTGCCTGTGAAGTACACCCAAATCAGCAATCTGAACTGCTACGGACGTGCCGCTATTTGTGAAAAAGGCAAGGTGGTCACCGCAAAAAACGGCAGAAGATACGTGAACGGAGGAAGATTCGGCATCCTAAATGAGCAGGGTAGAATTCTTGTCCCCTGTCAATATGATGATTTTTATGAATTCGATTATTCCGGCTCTAACTTTGATTTCTCTCGTGAGGGCTATTGTGTGGCCGGTGGTGGCATATATATGGACGATACACTGAAGACAGAAGCCAAATACCTTGCCTTTGGCGGTTCGAAACACGAGAAGGGCCTTCGGCAGTATTATGGCGTGATAGAAGTGGACAATGGTACTGTGGTGGTGCCGGCCAACAAGTTTGTATTCACATTTCTTCCATATAATGGCATTGCACGCTACTATGAATACAAAGGATCGTCATGGGGATTCGGTTACTGGGATTTGAACAGTCAGAGCGGCTTTGAGGTCGGAACCAGTACCAAGGACCCTTTCACTCTGACAGCCCGCACCCACGGTGACTTTATCGGCAATATCGCTCCGGTCAATGCTTCTCCCGTATGGAGCTTCTACGATCGCTCCGGCAACATTGTCCGCTCCGGCTACAAGACAATAAAACATGGTAGCGCAGTCCACATGTGGATGGCACTCAGCCCGGACAGCACGATGGCGGTGTTCGACGAGGACGGCAAAGACATCGCGTTGTTTGCCGGCTACAAGGATATCCTTTTTCCCGGCGATCAGTGGGAAAACCCCGTGTTCCCTGTGAAGAATGCGAACGGCCTTTGGGGGGCGTTAGACAAAAGCGGTAATGTGGTGGTACCGTTTGAGTACGAGAATATGTCTTTGGGCGAATTACCCTTCATTGGCGTAAAGAAAAAAGGCATGTGGGGTCTTCTCACGAGTGCTAATGTACGCGTGATTCCGTGTAAATATGCTTCTGTAAAATATCCCATTGAGAATGAGCCGGCACATCTGTGGTGTCAAAAGTCCGACAATTTATGGTACAGCGTTGATGTGAAAACCCTAAAGGAGTACGGCACCGGATTCTCTTCCGTGGAGTCTTTCCACGATGGCATGGCGTGGGCCGAGCCCGACGGGCTTACGGTGAAGCCGGACTGGTTTTCCAACTCCCTCACAGGCCGTGAATCAGACGATACTTCGGCCTTCAAGAAGAAGTTGTGGGGAATCATTGTCAACGAGACTTGTGATGTGCTCTTCCCGGAGCCGGTCAATTGGTACTACCGTGAGTATGCCAAAAACGCGGTGCGTAAAAGAGGTAAAGCCATGCATCTCGGCGAGGCTCACTCGGCTTTGATGAAGTTGGTGTCCCCCAATTTTAATTATTCACTGAACAAAACACTTAACGAAAATGAATGGGATTATTAAAAACAGTGTGATGCTGCTGCTCATCATGATTTGTGTATCAGTGAGTGCGCAGGAAGACGCACGCTACAGGCGCAGTTCTCTATATTCAATTCTCATCAATCATTCTGATCAAAAGTTTGCCAATGAGATACGTAATTCTTTTGTCCAGATTCCTGTTCCGGACAAGTATAACGACCATGAGTTGGCCCCGAAGGTGTTCCAGCTTAACGGCAAGTTAAAGAATGCTTCCTCCGACAGAGAGAATCCGGAAATCACGGATTTTTTGGAGAGAAACCAGGTTGCCAGCCGCCTTGTGGGCAAGTGGTTCAACAGAGACATCTACACGGGTGTATGCGACATGGATCTCGTGAAGGAGCGCGGACTCTACGACGCCACGGAGTTCGACCGGCAGATGGCCGAGCGCTCTGCACGCGGTAAGGCGATGTTGGAGGACGCCGGTGAGGAGCTCATCGGTCACACCTTTGTGTTGGTCAACGACATTCGTTATATCGACAAAGCTCAGAAGAGCGCCCTTTGGGGTGGTATTTTGGCAGGTCTTGGCGCAGCTGCGGGAGCTTCTTTGGGCAATGCCAATTTGGGCCGCAGCGTGACCAATTTGTCTCAGTCTGTGGGTAATATCGTTGAGACCATCAAAGGATTTAAGGTGAAGATCAACACCTTCCTTTATCAATTGGTTTGGGACGATGAGACTGCTGCCGTCTTCTATGAAAAGCAGTACACCGATGTGCCCGATCCTGCCAAGCGTGATGCTTTCAACAACGCCCGCGGCACTTATCGTCTGAAGTATGTGGGCAAGGTGGAGAGCAACGGCAGCACCACAAGTTTTATGGGTGTCAACCTCGACAAGCCGGAAAATATGGTGCGCAAGGCCTGTCAGCGCGCTATCGACGAAAACATTGTGGATCTGCAGACTGAGTTTGAGGAGTTCCGCACGTTTACGCCCATCCTCACTTCCGAACCGATTACCGCCAGTATAGGCATGAAGGAAGGCGTTAGTGCCAAGAGTCGTTTTGAGGTGCTTGAACGTGTGGAAGAGTCTGACGGCAGTTACAGCTACAACCGTGTTGGTGTTGTTGCTCCCGTGGAAGACCAGATATGGGATAATCGTTATATGGCAGTGGAGGAGGGCGCAAAAGGAGCAACGCTCGGCAGGACAACCTTCAAAAAAGTCAGCGGCTCCACCCCAATGGCCGGCATGTTAATACGCGAAATATAAAATAAAATATTATGAGAAAATTAAAGATTGTAGTTTGTCTCATGGCAGCCCTCATTGCTGTCGTGAATGTTTCTGCCAAAGATAAACTGAAGGTAGTTGATCCGTCTGATTACGAAATCTCCGGTGCAGGTTCCGGCACGGAGGGTACGTGTTTGGTGAAGGTGTTTGTCTATGGCAGCGGTTCCGATGCAGCCATTAAGGTGGCCGCCGTCCACGGCGTGATCTTCCGCGGCTTCAGCGGAACGTCGAGCGGCGCTTCCCAGCCTGCGATGGCTTCGCCTTCTGTAGAGGAGACGCATTTGACGTTTTTCAAGTCTTTCCTCGACGAGAAGGGCGCTTGCCAGAATTATGCCAATATTGTTCCCGGAAGCTATGAGCGTGTGAAGACGGCGAAAGGCAAAAAGGTGGGCGCTGTGGTTCAGGTGATGCGCTCAGCTTTGCGTCATGAGCTCGAACAGCAGGGTGTTATAAAATCATTGTCGTCAGGTTTTTAAAAATTCAGGAGGACTTGTCTTATGAAAAAGTTTTTGATTTTCTTGTGTGCCATATCGTTTTCTTCTGCAGCTCTGGCACAGTATCGTGATGTGACGCTTCCCCCCGAGACTCCCCGCAGCAGATATTACGACAGCGATCGTGCCGATAAGGGGTTCTGGAGTGCTGCAGAGTTTATGGCTGGCAGCACGCTGAGCACCGAGGATCCCTGCGCCCAGCATTTGCAGTTGACGTGGACGGTCGGCTATCGTTTCAATCAGTATATACGCATTGGTGCCGGTCTTGGCGGCAAGGTGTATGTCAACAACGGGCCTAAAATTCGTGCCGCTGAAAGCAACTGGGCCGTGCCTTTCTTCTTCAACGCCCGTGGCAATTTCATGGCTCAGGACGACCGCGGCTACTCGCCTTACTGGTCAATGAACATCGGTTATGTGGTGAAGGACGGCTTCTTCATGTCGCCCACGCTGGGCATTCGTTTCGGTTCGAAGCGCAGCGACTTCCTGTTGGGTGTAACCTACAGTCTCGACCGCGTTGACAATTTGCCCTGGTCGGGTAAGTTTACCAACAGCCTGATGTTGACGCTTGGTTACGAATATTAAAAAAGGAAAGGACTAATATTATGAAAAAGATTCTTTTTGCCATTTGTGCCCTGATGGGATTTGGCTTGAACATGAGTGCTCAGGGCAGCGCCCGCCCCATCAATCTTTCAGTGGAGTGTTTGGGTGTTGAGATGGACGGCAGTCAGACTCTGCGTGTGGCCGGCCAAGGCCGTAACAGGAGCGATGCCCGCGAGCAGTGTAAGAAGAATGCCGTGTGGGCCGTGATCTTCTATGGCACGAACGACGGAGGTGCCGGTTGCAACGTGCGTCCGCTGGTCACTGAAGTTAATGCCCAA
>CADAVI010000096.1 GCA_902791295.1 uncultured Bacteroidales bacterium
GATGATGATGAAGGTCACGGGGTCGTTGTTCATCGAGGCGTTGCGCAGCTTCTCCCACTTGATGTTTTCCTGATAGTGCGAGATGTCGATGCCTCTGATTTTGTAGCCTTCGGGATAAATTGGCTCGCCGTAGATGGCTTTCCACTGGAAGCTGTAGGGATCCACGAAGAAGTGAAACAGCAGAAAGCAGTAGAGCCCCGCCATAGCCACACCGCCGGCGATGAAGACCCACAGCGGTGTCGAGTGGAGGAAACGAAGAAAGCCCCGGCGTTGTTTCTTCTTCTGCCGGGGCCTTCTTGTTCTCTTATTGTTGCTTGGTTTGTTCAAGTTGTCTCAGCGCCCGTTTACTTCTTCTGCTGCTCTAAAGCGAGCGTCTTGGTGCACTGGTCGCAGACCTCGGAGGGACCCCAATACTGGATGGGACCGGGATAGACGTAGGCGGTCTCGCGGGCCCACTGGTCGCGATGTGCGGCGAAGTACTTGAAGGGAGCGCCGTCCAGCTCGACGAGCGCCTTGCGGATTACGGGCTTGTTGGCACCGTTGCGTCGCTCGATGTTCATCATCATGGTGATGGGCACGCCGCCGGCAATCCATTCTGCTGCGGGAGCGGTGGTGTTGCGAATCACGCTCATGTAGCCGGTCTTGCCGTTGCTGATGAGGCGGCTGGCGTTGTAGCCCAGGCTGTAGCAGTAGTCGGCGTCGTAGTTGGAGGGAGCGGCACAGCGGCCTTCGTAGCCGAAGAAGTGGTGCTGCGTGCCGAACTTGCCCACATACTTGCCTTCCTTCTTCCACTCGGCCAGCTTCTTGCCGACCATAGCGGAGAGCAGCTTCTCGGTCTCGATGAGGCTCACCTGCACGTTGCCGTGGGGGTCGCGGTCGAGGCAGAGCTGACGCTTCACGTCGGCGGGCAGCGATTCCAGCACGGCCTTGTTCTCTGCGGTGATGTTGCCGAGTACGAAGTCAATCTGCTCCTCTGCGGAGGCAAACTGACGGGGCTCGCCGGTGGCGGGATCGGTCAGCACCTCGTTGAGCTGGGCGATGAGTTTCTTGATGGCGGGGATGAATTCAATCAGACCTTCGGGGATAACCACGGTGCCGAAGTTGTTGCCGTCCTCGGCGCGCTTGGCCACGGCCTTGGCGATGTATTCCACCACGTCGTCGAGCGACATCTGCTTGGCCTCCACCTCCTCGCTGATGAGGCAGATGTTGGGCTGACACTGCAGGGCGCACTCCAGGGCGATATGAGAGGCCGAGCGACCCATCACCTTGATGAAGTGCCAGTATTTGCGTGCGCTGTTGCAGTCGCGCTGGATGTTGCCGATGAGCTCGCTGTAGGTCTTGCAGGCGGTGTCGAAGCCGAAGCTGGTCTCAATCTGCTCGTTCTTCAGGTCGCCGTCGATGGTCTTGGGGCAGCCGATGACCTGCACGCCGTATTTCTGTGCGGCATAGTATTCGGCCAGCACGCAGGCGTTGGTGTTGGAGTCGTCGCCGCCGATAATGACGATGGCGTTGATGCCCAGCTTGCGGATGATTTGCAGACCGCTCTCAAACTGCTCCACCTTCTCCAGCTTCGTGCGGCCGGAACCGATGATGTCGAAGCCGCCGGTGTTGCGGTATTCGTCGATGTATTCGTCGGTGAACTCCAGGTATTTGTGGTCCACCAGACCGCCGGGCCCCATCAGGAAGCCGTAGAGCTTGCTGCTCTTGTTGAGGCTCTTAACGCCGTCGTAGAGGCCGCAGACGACGTTGTGGCCGCCGGGAGCCTGTCCGCCGCTCAGGATGATACCCACGTTGATGGGCTGTGTGTTCTCGCTCTCAGCGGGCTGGAACTCCACCACGGGCATGCCGTAGGTGTTGGGGAAGAGTTTCTTGATTTCTTCCTGGTTGCCCACGCTCTGTGTGGGTTTGCCTTCAACGGCCTTCACCGGTCCCTGCAGGGCCTTGGGCAGTTTGGGCTGATAGGCGGCACGCGCCTTCTGCAATGCACTTTTTTCCATGTTATATCGGTTAAAAAATTAGAAATCCGATGCAAAGATACGAAATAAAGTTGAAAGTTGAAAGCTGAGGGTTGAAAAAATCCCGCTATCCGTTCATTTTCTCACGGACTGTCATCATTTACCTCTTATTTGTTTTTTCTGTTTCAGTATGCATCGCACGCGGCGGCAGATACGCTCCTCGGAGAGTCTGCCGATCTCTACGGACATTGCCATCGCTACGTCGAGTCCCCTACGCCTGACGCCGGGAAGACAGAGGTAGTGAAAAGATTTCTATCCGCCAAACAATTAGTTCACTATTTCGCCTTTTCCGTTTATAATCACCTTGACGCCGTCACTTAAAGTACAGAGATACAGATCCGGACCTATGGCGTCAATGTTTTCATAGAGCGGCATGGTCACACGATGTCCATCAGCCGTCATCAAACCCTCGTAGCTGTCTCCGGCCACATATGCTCTCAACCGTGCCGTTGCTCGCGCATTGTGTGGTCAGGCATCGTCAGATCGATAGTGCCGTCACTGATGGCGATATTTTCTTCATGAATATAGAATCTCACAAGTAACCAAATCTATCAGAAGAAATGAAAATATTAATATGCAGCTCTCATGGCTTCAGAATTTTGAGTATAACCATTCCAGGAACGAGCGTTTACGCGGCGAGGGGCGCCCTGACTCTCCTTTTCGTGTGGCTACCAGCATGACGCCGCCGTCGCCTTCATAATACACCATCGGCAGTGCATCGAGAGGCATCTCTTCCGTCACCAACCGGTAATTACTCCTCATCGGCAAGCGGGATATTCTCTGCATTTCCTTGTCCGTCACCACGCGGTCTCTGATAACAAAATTCTGATACGACCGATTTTCATACATCGAGTCGGACGAGTCGAAGCACGGATAGCTCTCGTATAACTCTCCTACACAGAATCCGTCTTGTTTATGTGCCTTGATGCGCGACGGGGTGTCGTTCTCATCGCATCTGCACCGCAGGAGTTTCCCGCAGTGAGCACGGATGTCATCCAATCCGTGAAAGACATGGCCAAGGATTTCGACATCTTCTCCGACACCGTACATTTGTATATCCATATCGCCGAGATAGCCGTCGGGATAATTTGCAAGGAAACGTTTAAAACGCGCTTCCAGGCATTGGTTTTCCGGGGCTATTGTCCGCAGCTGCTCTATCACTTTCTCCACACCCATGTCGCGCATGGCGTCGCGCATATTGACGTTATAGAGCATGATATTGTCAAACTCATATATATTATAGTCCTGAAGATAAGACTGTAGGACGTCACCCAGCAGAAACTCCCCCCTCAAATTTTTGACCCTTACCGGCCATGACATCATTTCCTTCATATTCTTCATTTTAACTGACACCCATATTGCACGTGGTTTTATGCAAATTTCATAATGTCAGGATTTATAGAAATCTGTCAAATCAGGTCTCTCTCTTACTCAGTTCGTTAATCACTTTCTTGCGTTCCTTAAAGACCTCCATTGGTATTGGCTCAACACCGTCACGTTCTAACAGGTGCTGATAGAAAGCATTGAGCACACGCATAATCTTGTTAGTGTTATGGCCGTCTTCCTGCCTATAACCTCTGATGGGAGGTGGAGCAATACCCTTATCTGCCGCATAGAACACCCAGTATGTGCAGAGCGCAATGTCTGTCCGGTGAAGCCCAAGGGCACAGGCGATATAGAAATCTCCCCGATCTATCTTCTGACAAAACTGAGGGAAGAGCTCCACCATCTTAGAAATCGTTTCCCGGTCATTGTCTATCGGATAATGGAAATAATCAACGCCATACATTTGACACAGTTCCGGGAACCTGTCAGCAGAGTAGTCCTTCCTCAGATCTATCACCTGCCGGAGCCCGGACTCCACTATCGTCTGCCATGCATACGCCTGATGTCGGGAAGACAGCGTACGGCCTCTAACACCGCCATACACCGGTGCGATATCGGGAACCTTCGTCTGTATGATTCGCTCTATGTCAAGCATCTTAAAATTATAATATCGATAATTTTTGCCGTAAAAGTAGTGAAAAGATTTCTATCCGCCAAACAATTAGTTCACTATTTCACCTTTTCCGTTGACAATCACTTTGTCACCGTCTTTTGAAGCACAGAGGTACAGGTCTTGATCAAGAGCCTCGATTTCCCAATACAATGGCATCGTCACTTTGCGACCGTCTGCTGTCATAAGTCCTTCGTACCCATCACCGGCAACGTATGCTCTTAGCCGTGCCGTTGCTTTGGGATGATAATACTCTTCCTTTTCCTCTACATTACCGTCGCCGTCATCTGCAGTCGCATTCTTCCGATAGATGATTTCCTCTTTCTCGTACTCCAGCATGCGGACACTGGCAAAACAGAAGTCATGAAGAAGGTTTCCCTGCAGGTCATACTCGCGCATTGTGTGGTCAGGCATCGTCAGATCGATAGTGCCGTCACTGATGGCGATAGTGCATTCCGTCAGGGGGATGACCGTTTGCAGTTCGCTGTTAAGAACCGCGTGTTGCCCGTCTTTATACAACAGCCACAACTTCGCGTCAATGGACGGGGAGATGTTTTTATACTCCATCGGCAGGACGAGATTCCCCTTCTTGTCCATCAGGCCGCACAGTTCACGGTTGTCGCTTCTCACCACACAATATCCGTTGTGAAACACAAAACCGTTCACGTTGGGAAAATAGGGCATCTTCTTGTCGATAACCACCTTACCCGTGGCGTCGATAAATTTGATGTATCCGCCCTCTTCCACTCCGGCCAGGCCGCAGGAGAACACCCAGGCATGATTATACTTGGAAGGAATGACCACCTTGCCGGAGTACTTGCTGAAGTATCCTCGTTTCTTGCCATCGCTGTAGCATACCAGTGAGTCCTTGCCGTACGGCTTGGCTATCCAAGAGACGCGTCTCAAGGTAATCTCTCTAGTCAACCTGTTAAAGATATAGCCCTTGCCATCCTCTGTGTTGTGGAAGTAGATATTCCCTGCGATATACTCGGAGTGATAACAATAGTCATATCTACACTGGTGCCCCCTGATGTAACGCCTGTACCCCTCCTCACCAAGCACACAGACTACAGTAATGGCAATGATACTCGTCACAACGGCTGCACTCGTCGCAAACAGCCCCCATACGCATTTGGCGAACTTCCCGTCTCTCTTGTACCCGAACAGTCCGAAGAACCATCCCAATGCCTGACACACACCGCCCCACATCACCGTGAAGAATGTTTTTGCTGATACTTTTTCCATAACTCAATTCCCTTTTTAATTAGATTATCTCTATTATTCTTTAATATTATATGTATATTTCAGTCCAGCCCCACGCACCATTTGCCCTGTGATGTCAGACAGTGTTTAATCCGACTGTAGGGAACGGTAAAGTGGAATGTACCTGCAGCGAAACAACAGATGGCATAGGGTTGGAAGGAGAACACGACGCCGTCTTCTGAGAGTCCCGGC
>CADAVI010000097.1 GCA_902791295.1 uncultured Bacteroidales bacterium
ACTTTCAGTCCGTTGGGAGCAATGATATAACGCTTCTCACCGTCAGCGTAATACAACAAAGCGATACGAGCCGAACGGTTCGGATCATACTCAATCGTCTTAACGACTGCGGGAACACCATCCTTCTCACGTTTGAAATCGATGAAGCGGAACTTCTGCTTGTGACCGCCGCCGATGTAGCGCATGGTCATCTTACCGGTGGTGTTACGGCCACCTGTGGAACGCTTGCCGCAAACGAGAGACTTCTCAGGTACCGATGCAGTAACCTCTTCGAAGGTACCTATAATCTTGTGTCTTTGGCCCGGGGTTGTGGGCTTGAATTTACGTACTGCCATTCTTATTAAATATTGCTATAGAAATCTATTACGTCGCCTTCCTTCAGGGTCACGATGGCCTTCTTGAAGGCATTGGTGCGACCCTTGATGAGGCCGGAGCGGGTGTAGCGGCTCTTGTTCTTGCCGGCATAACGGCAAGTGTTGATGGCCACAACGGTCACGCCATACTTCTGCTCGATTTCCTTCTTCAGTTCAATCTTGCCGGCCTCAGGACGCACGATGAAGCCGAACTTGTTCTGCTTCTCTGTGATGGCGGTCATCTTCTCAGTGACCAGAGGTTTGATGATATTTGACATAACTGTTCAGGCTCCTTTACTTATTTAAATTACCCTCAATCACGGGCAGGGCACCTTCTGCAATGACCAGCACCTCTGCATCCATCACCTTGTAGGTGTTGAGGGCAGAAGCGGCCACTACAGCTGTACGCTGCAGATTACGGGCCGACAAATATACGGCTTTATTCGCACCCGGGGTGACGAACAGAACCTTCTTGTTGTCGAGTTTAAGGTTTTTTAACACTTCGATCATGCTCTTTGTCTTGGGGGCCTCAAAAGTGAAGTCCTCAACGACAATGATGCCGTTCTCCTTAGCCTTGTAGGAAAGGGCGCTCTTGCGGGCCAGCAGACGCTGCTTTTGGTTCAGCTTGAAACCATAGTCGCGGGGCTGGGGACCGAACACGCGGGCACCGCCGACCAGCACGGGGCTGTTGATGTCACCGCGACGTGCACCGCCGCCGCCTTTCTGACGACCGAGCTTGCGGGTGGAACCGCTGATCTCGCTTCTCTCTTTGGACTTAGCCGTACCCTGACGCTGGTTGGCCATAATCAGCTTCACGTCGAGGTAAATGGCATGATCGTTGGGCTCGATGGCATAGATAGCATCGTTGAGCACAGCCTTCTTGGCAGTCTCCTTACCCTGAATATTCAGTACACTAACTTCCATCTTACTTAATTACGCTAACGATTGAACCTTTGTAACCGGGAACACTACCCTTCAGCAGAAGCAGGTTGTGCTCGGGGATTACCTTTAACACTTGCAGGTTGTGCGTGGTCACGCGCTGTGCGCCCATCTGGCCACCCATGCGCATACCCTTGAACACCTTGGCGGGGTAAGAGCAGGCACCGATAGAACCCGGCTTTCTCTGACGGTCGTCCTGGCCGTGGGTAATCTGACCCACGCCACCGAATCCGTGACGCTTGACGACGCCCTGGAAGCCGCGACCCTTACTTGTTGCAATAACGTCCACGAAGGGCGTGTCTGCAAACATCTCCACGGTGAGTTCCTGACCCAAGGTCAACTCACCTTCAAAACCCGTGAACTCGGCCAAGTGTCTCTTGGCGGTGGTTCCTGCCTTCTTGAAGTGACCCATCATGGGAGCAGAAGTGTTCTTCTCCTTAGCCTCTTCAAAACCGAGCTGAACAGCCTCGTAACCGTCCTTTTCGACGTTCTTCAGCTGAGTAACCACGCAAGGACCCAATTCGATAACAGTGCACGGCACGTTCTTGCCGTCGGCACTGAAAACGGAAGTCATTCCGATTTTCTTTCCTAATAATCCTGGCATTTCAGTTTGAATTTATTTGTTGTTAATTGTTTTAGGCTTTCCTAGGAAGTCCTAGGATCGCCTAGGATTTCCTATAATCTCATTTATCACACCTTAATCTCCACCTCAACGCCGCTGGGCAGCTGAAGCTTCATCAGGGCGTCCACGGTCTTCTCATTGCTGTTGAAGATGTCAATCAGGCGCTTGTAGGCGCTCAACTGGAACTGCTCGCGGCTCTTCTTGTTGACGAAGGTGGAGCGGTTCACGGTGAAGATGCGCTTGTGGGTGGGCAGGGGAATCGGGCCGCTCACGATGGCGCCGGTAATCTTCACGGTCTTCACGATCTGCTCGGCACTCTTGTCCACGAGCATGTGGTCGTAACTCTTCAACTTGATGCGAATCTTAGGCTGATTCTGACTCATAATCTTTTCTTTTTTTCTTTTTGTTACTTACTATCTTAATCCGTAAGAGTCATTTGCTACGGATTTTACACGAGATCCACACGACCCTTCATTTCCTCCAACACAGCCTTGGCGATGTTGCTGGATACGGGAGCGTGGTGGTCGTAGGTCATGCTGCTGGTGGCACGGCCGGAAGTGATGGTACGCAGAGCGGTGACATAGCCGAACATCTCGGCCAGGGGCACCATAGCCTTCACCAGACGGGCGCCGGTGCGCGTGGTGTCCATACCCTCCACCTGACCGCGACGCTTGTTCAGGTCGCCAATCACGTCGCCCATGTTCTCCTCGGGGGTGACAACCTCCAGCTTCATGATGGGCTCCATCAGCACGGGCTTGGCCTTGGCGCAGCAAGCCTTGTAAGCCAACTGGGCTGCAATCTCAAACGAGAGCTGGTCGGAGTCCACGGGATGGAACGAACCGTCCACGAGCTCCACCTTCAGGCTGTCCAGAGGGAAGCCGCCGAGCACGCCGTTCTTCATGGCTGCCTCGAAGCCCTTCTGCACGCTGGGGATGAACTCCTTGGGGATGTTACCGCCCGTCACGCTGTTGATGAACTGCAGAGGGCTCTCCTTGTAGTCCTCGTCGCGGGGACCTACGTTCACGATGATGTCGGCAAACTTACCGCGGCCGCCGGACTGCTTCTTGTAAACCTCACGATGGTTCACCGTCTGAGTGATGGCTTCCTTGTAGTTCACCTGGGGCTTACCCTGGTTGCACTCCACCTTGAACTCGCGCTTGAGGCGGTCGATGATGATGTCGAGGTGAAGCTCACCCATACCGCTGATGACCGTCTGACCGCTCTGCTCGTCGGTGCGCACCGTGAAGGTGGGGTCTTCTTCGGCCAGCTTGGCCAGACCGTTGGACAGCTTGTCGAGGTCCTTCTGAGTCTTGGGCTCTACGGCGATACCGATAACGGGATCGGGGAAGTCCATAGACTCCAGTACGATGGGTGCATCCTCATCGGTGAGCGTATCACCGGTGTGAATATCCTTGAAACCTACGCCTGCGCCGATGTCGCCTGCGCCGATTTCCTCTACGGGATTCTGGTGGTTGGAGTGCATCTGGAAGAGGCGGCTCACGCGCTCCTTCTTGCCGCTGCGCACGTTGTAGATGTAGCTGCCGGCAGCAATCTTGCCGCTGTAAACGCGGAAGAAGGTCAGGCGGCCCACATACGGGTCGGTGGCAATCTTGAAGGCCAAAGCGCTGGTCTTCTCATCCTCGCTGGGCTTGCGGGTCTCTATCTCGCCGGTGTCGGGGTTCTTACCCTCGATGGCGGGCGTGTCCAGAGGAGAAGGCAGGAACATGCAGACATAGTCCAACAGGGTCTGCACGCCCTTGTTCTTAAAGCTCGAACCGCAGGTCATGGGCACGAGGCTCAGGTTCAGCGTACCCTTACGGATAGCGGCAATGAGCTCGTCCTCGGTGATACTGTCGGGATCGTCGAAGAACTTCTCCATGAGGGCCTCGTCCTGCTCGGCAGCCTGCTCCAGGAGCTTGGCGCGCCATTCGTCGCACTCGGCCTTGAGGTCGGCGGGAATCTCTTCCACGTCGTACTCTGCACCCATCGTCTCGTCGTGCCACAGGATGGCCTTCATCTTGATGAGGTCGCAGATACCCTTGAAGTTCTCCTCGGCACCGATGGGCACGGCGAGCACAGCGGGGTTAGCACCCAGGATGTCCTTCATCTGGCGCACCACTTCGAAGAAGTCGGCGCCGGAGCGGTCCATCTTGTTCACGTAGCCCATACGGGGCACGTTATACTTGTCGGCCTGACGCCACACGGTCTCGGACTGGGGCTCCACGCCGCCCACTGCACAGTAGGTGGCCACGGCGCCGTCCAGCACGCGCAGAGAACGCTCCACCTCAGCGGTGAAGTCCACGTGTCCCGGGGTGTCAATCAGGTTGAACTTATACTTGTTGCCGTTCCAGTTCCAGTAGGCAGTGGTGGCAGCGGACGTGATGGTGATACCACGCTCCTGCTCCTGCTCCATCCAGTCCATGGTGGCAGCACCTTCATGCACCTCGCCGATCTTGTGGGTCTTGCCGGTGTAGAAGAGAATACGCTCTGAAGTGGTCGTCTTGCCGGCATCGATGTGGGCCATGATACCGAAGTTACGAGTCAAATGCAAATCCTGTTTTGCCATTTCCTTTTACCTTATAATATATTATTAGAAACGGAAGTGGGCAAAAGCGCGGTTGGCCTCAGCCATGCGATGCATATCTTCCTTACGCTTGAAGGCACCGCCCTGTTCGTTGTAGGCGTCCATGATCTCAGCAGCCAGCTTGTCGGCCATAGTCTTGCCGCCGCGCTTACGGGCAAACTGAATCAAGTTCTTCATGCTGACACTCTCTTTGCGGTCGGGACGAATCTCCGTGGGCACCTGGAAAGTGGCACCGCCGATACGGCGGCTCTTCACCTCCACCTGGGGCGTAATCTTGTCGAGGGCCTCCTTCCAAATCTGGAGGGCGGGCTTCTCCTCACTCTTCATCTTCTCACCCACAATCTCGAGGCTGTTGTAGAAGATATCGTAGGAGATGCTCTTCTTACCGTCGTACATCAGGTGGTTAACGAACTTCGACACCTTCACGTCACCGAACACGGGATCGGGAAGGATGATTCTCTTCTTTGGTTTAGCTTTACGCATTGTCTTGTTTGTTCTTTGTGTTCAGGGCTGTAGGATTTCCTTGTCTTCAACTTCTCCCACTGGAGTGTTTACTCAGGCCTGGCAACTGAACGGATTAGTGATGGTTTACTGTTTACTTCTTCTTGTCTCCTTTGGGACGCTTGGCACCGTACTTCGAACGGCGCTGGGTGCGGTTGGCCACACCTGCCGTGTCGAGCGTGCCGCGCACGATGTGATAACGAACACCGGGAAGGTCTTTCACACGACCGCCGCGCACCAGCACGATGCTGTGCTCCTGCAGGTTGTGACCCTCTCCGGGAATGTAACTGTTGACCTCCTTGGAGTTGGTCAAACGAACACGGGCTACCTTACGCATAGCCGAGTTAGGCTTCTTCGGGGTGGTCGTGTAGACACGGACGCAAAC
>CADAVI010000098.1 GCA_902791295.1 uncultured Bacteroidales bacterium
CTCATCAGGAACGGTTGGCGGCCCCCGACGGCTGCCGACCGTTCTTTTTTTTATCATGTTTACCACACTCGCTAACGACATCTTCCTGCGCGCCATCGAAGACTATCATGTCACCGATGATGTGGACGCGCCGATACAGAACCCCTTCGAAGAGGGGTCCATTGAGCACGACCTCTACCTGAAGAACTGGATTGACACCGTGCAGTGGCATCTGGAGGACATCATCCGCGATCCTCACATCGACCCCGTGGAGGCTTTGGCTATCAAGCGTCGCATCGATGCCAGCAATCAGGAACGCACCGATCTGGTGGAGGCCATCGATTCTTATTTCCGTTCGCTCTACGGCGACGTCGCTGTGCAGCCCGGTGCCACCATCAACACCGAGTCGCCCGCGTGGGCTGTGGACCGTCTGTCCATCCTGGCGCTCAAGATTTACCACATGAAAGAGCAGGTGGTGCGCAAGGACGCCACCCCCGAGCATCATGCACTCTGTCAGGGTAAGCTCGACATCCTGCTTCAGCAGCAGCTGGACCTTTCCGAAGCCATCGACCAGTTGCTCGCCGACATCCGCGAGGGCCGCAAGTATATGAAGGTCTATCGCCAGATGAAGATGTACAACGACCCCAGCACGAATCCCGTGCTCTATGGCCAGAAGTAAGCGTCTTCTTCTTCTTCGCTTCAGTGCTTTGGGCGATGTGTTGATGACGGTTCCCGTTGTCAGCGCTTTGGCCCGTCAGTATCCCGACACCGACATCACGATGGTCTCCCGTCCCTATGTGGAGAGCATTTTCCGACGTTGTCCCGACAATGTGCACTTCATCGGTGTCAATCTTAAAGAATACCGGGGTGTGCCCGGCCTGGTCCGCCTGGTGGGCGAGCTCTGCGAGCGCGTCCGTCCGACCTGCGTCTGCGATTTGCACGACGTCCTGCGCACCAAGCTTATGCGCCCCATGTTTCGTCTTCGCGGCGTGCCCACGGCACACATATGGAAGGACCGCAAGGCCCGCCGCGACTTCATCACCATCCGTCCGCTCACGCAGCAGCAGACCTCTTTCGAACGCTATGCCGAAGCCCTCTCACGCATCGGCTTCCCGGTGACGCTGGACCCCTCGGAGCCCGTCTTCTCCTGGCCGGAGCGCCCGGAGCGTTTGGCTTCCGGGCCTTTGCGCATCGGCATTGCGCCCTTTGCCGCCCACGCCGCCAAGATTTACCCCCTGGAGCGCATGGAGCGGGTCGTTGCCCTGCTGAGTCAGCGGGGCGCCCGTGTTTATCTCTTCGGCGCCGGCGATGAGGAGCGCGAACTCATGCTTCAGTGGGCGTCGCGCTACGACGGTGTCGAGAGTGCCGTCGGCACCTTGCCCGATATGGCGGCTGAGATGACGCTCATGGCCTCGCTCGACGCGATGCTCACGATGGATTCCAGCAACATGCATCTGGCGGCGCTGACGCCCGTCCGCCTGCTCACCCTTTGGGGCGCCACGCATCCCTTGGGCGGTTTCCTGCCTTGGGGGCGCGATGAGCGCATCTGCATACAGCGGTCCGACCTCCCCTGTCGCCCCTGCAGCATCTACGGCGCCAAGCCCTGCCGGCTGGGCGACCTGCGCTGCATGGATATTGCTCCGGAAGAAATAGTTAAAAGATTATGCGAATAGGATTCGACGCCAAGCGATACTTCCACAACCACACGGGGCTCGGCAACTACAGCCGCACCCTCGTCACTGACCTCAAGCGCCAGTTCCCCGATGTGGACGCCGTGCTCTACGACGAGAAATCCTTCACGCGCACCTTCCGCCTCGGACGCAAGGCGGCCGCCGACGGCTGTCAGCTCTTCCACGGGCTCTCCAATGAGCTGCCCTACGACCTCCCGCGCGTCGGTGCCGTGCGCAGCGTGGTGACAATCCACGACACCGCCTGGCGCACCTTCCCCGACATGTATCATCCCATCGACCGCCGCATCTACGATGTGAAGTACGGCCACGCCGCGCGTCATGCCGACTGCGTGGTGGCCATCTCCGAGTCCACGCGGCGCGACGTGATGCGCTTCTACGACGTACCCGACGAGCGCGTGCGCGTCATCTACCAACCCGTGCAGCGCATGTTTTATCAGCCTCTGGAGGGTCCCCTGCCCGAAGAGGCGCCCTATCTGCTCTCCGTGGGCAGCATCAATTCGCGCAAGAACCTCTTTTCCACCCTCAAGGCCTATGCCCGTCTCTCGGCCGAAAACCGTCCGCGCCTGCTGGTGGTGGGGCAGGGCAGTGACTACGAGCGTCTGTGCCGCCGCTTTGTGGCGGAGCACGGACTGGAGCGCGACGTCGTCTTCCTGGGCAGCATCAGTTCCACGGAGCGCCTTCATGCGCTCTACTGCGGTGCGATGGCGATGCTCTATCCCAGTTTCTACGAGGGCTTCGGCCTCCCTGTGGTGGAGGCGCTTCTCTCGGGCTGTCCGGTGCTCACCTCCGATGTCAGTTCGCTGCCCGAGGCCGCCGGTCCCGGTGCGCTCTACTGCCCTCCGGCCGATGTGGAGGTGATGGCCGCCCAGATGCAGCGTCTGGTGGACGATGAGGCGCTGCGGCGCCGTCTGGCCCGCGAGGGCGGCGACTACTGCCGCACCCGCTTTGCGCCCGAACTGCTCACGCGACAAATGTACGAACTCTATACCTCTTTAATATAATGTTACAGCAGATTTCCCATTTCTTTTCGCGCTACACCAGCCTGATAATCATCCTCTCGGCTGTGGTGGCCTTCTTCTTCCCCGACCTCTTCGGCTGGGTGCAGCAAGGGCAGCGCGCTTCCGTCATCCTCGGGCTCATCATGCTGACGATGGGCCTCACGCTCTCTCTGGAGGATTTTCGCATTCTTTTCTCCCGTCCGATGGACATCTTCATCGGCGCTGTGGCGCAATACACCATCATGCCTCTGGTGGCTTTCGCCCTCTCCAACCTCTTCCGCCTCGACCCCTTCATGTCGGCGGGCATCATCCTGGTGGGCTGCTGTCCGGGCGGCGTGTCGAGCAACATCATGAGTTTCCTCTGTCGCGGCGATGTGGCCTATTCGGTCGGCATGACGACGGTCTCCACCGTCCTCTCGCCCTTCGTCACTCCGCTCCTGGTGCTCCAGCTGGCCGGCGCCGAGATTGCGGTGGACGCCAAGGGTATGTTTCTCAACATCCTGCTGGTCACGCTGCTCCCTGTGGCGTTGGGTGCGGCGGTCAACTTCCTGCTCTCGCGCACCGAGCGCCTGGAGCGCTGGAACCGCGAGACGCTGCGTCCGCTGCTCCCCGTGCTCAGCGTGCTCTGCCTGGCCCTCATCGTCGGAGGCGTCGTTTTCACGATGAAACCGCTGCTTATCTCTCACGGCTGGCAGCTCATCGGCCTCACTCTGGCGGTGGTCACCTGCCACAATTTTGCGGGCTACCTGCTGGGCTACGGCGTCGGTGTGCTCTATCGCTTTCCCGTGGCCAAGAAGCGCACGCTGTCCATTGAGGTGGGCATGCAGAATGCGGGTATGGCCACTGTGCTCTCGCGCAACTTCTTTGCCAATCCGGCTGTCCTGGCGCTGAATCCCATGGCGGCGCTGGCGGTGATTCCCTGTGCTGTGTCGTGCGCCTACCACAGCATTTCCGGCACGCTTGTGGCCGCCTGGTTCCAGTGGCGCGACAAAGTGAACGCCCCAAACGTGAGTGAATGATGACACAGGTTTTGATTCTCACTTCTTTCGCGGTCTATCTGGCCCTGATGCTGTGTATCGGCTACTACTACGGGCGCCGTAAGACCTCCTCTTCGGCAGAGTTTTATTTGGGTGGCCGCCAGCTCGGCGCCCTCGTGGCTGCCATGAGTGCCGAAGCCTCCGACATGAGTTCGTGGCTCCTGATGGGCATTCCCGGTCTGGCCTTCATCACGGGTCTGGCCGATCCCTTCTGGACGGTGCTGGGTCTGGGCATCGGCACCTATCTCAACTGGCTCTTCGTCACGCGCCGTCTGCGCCGCTACACCATCCGTGTGGGGGCGGTGACGATTCCGGAGTTCTTCTCCAAGCGCTTCCGCGACAGCCGCAACATCCTCATGTGCATCTCGGCCGTCATCATCCTCATCTTCTTCGTGCCCTACACGGCGAGCGGCTTCAAGGCGGTGGGCACGCTGCTCCACAGCCTCTTCGGCTTCCCCTACCATGAGAGCATGCTGGCGGGTGCCTTCATCATTGTGGCCTACACGGTGATGGGCGGCTTCATGGCCGTCTCGATGACGGATCTCATCCAGAGCATCGTCATGACGATGGCGCTCATCTTCATCGTGGTCTTTGCCCTGGATGTAGGCGGCGGCATCGACATGGTGATTTTCAATGCCCGCCAGTTGCCGGGCTATCTCTCGCTGACGGAGACACACAGCGTCTCGGGCGCCTCTCCCTACGGCTGGCTCACGGTGGTCTCCACGATGGCCTGGGGCCTGGGTTATTTCGGCATGCCCCACATCCTGCTGCGCTTCATGGCCATCCGTGACGAGCGTCGGATTGCCACCTCGCGGCGCATCGCCACCGTGTGGGTCTTCATCTCCATGTTTGTGGCCATTGCCCTCGGTCTCATCGGCTATTCCGCCGCCAAGTTGGGGGCCATACCCCTGTTCACCACCACCAGTGCTGCCGAGAGCACCATCATCGAACTGGCCAACGTGCTGGCCTCTCACGGCGCCTTTGCGGCCCTTGTGGCCGGTGTGGTGCTGGCCGGCATCCTGGCCTGCACGATGTCCACTGCCGACTCCCAGCTGCTCACGGCGGCGTCGAGCTTCTCCGACAACATCCTTCAGGACGTCTTCCGCGTCAGGGTCTCTCCGGCCACTTCGATGCGCCTGGCGCGCCTCACCATCGTCGTTGTGGCTTTGGTCGCTCTGCTGCTGGCGTGGAATCCCGACAGCTCCATCTTCAATGTGGTGGCCTTTGCGTGGGCGGGCTTCGGCGCGGCTTTCGGTCCGGTGATGCTGGCGAGCCTCTTCTGGCGCCGCACCACGCTGCGGGGCGCCGTTGCAGGCATGACAGCCGGCGGTGTGATGGTCTTCGTGTGGAAATACGGCGTGCGCCCTCTGGGCGGCGTGTGGGACATCTACGAACTGCTGCCCGCCTTCCTGGTGTCGGCGCTGTGCATCGCTGTCGTTTCCCTCTGCGACCGTGCCCCCGAGCGCGCCGTCCTCGATGACTACGACAGCGTGCGCGCCTGAGTGCTGTCCTCAGGGAGCCGCCTCAGCGCAGGCGCTTCAGGTGGCAGAGAAGCAGCTTGCCTTCGCCGTCGCGCAGGTGCATGCCGCCGCCCTCGCAGTAGCGGAAGTATTCGCATGAGGCGCATTCGTCCTTCTTCATCCACTCGCGGCGGCGGTAGGGTTGGAAGCGCGTCTCC
>CADAVI010000099.1 GCA_902791295.1 uncultured Bacteroidales bacterium
GGCGAAATCAAGGAACAACTGGCCAAAGCACATCCTTATCGTGAGTGGCTTAACGAGAACCGGGTGCAGCTGGAGAAACTGAAGAGCGGCCGGAAGGTGGAGAACTCGGTCGACAACTTCGAGCAAAAACTCGTCACCTTCGGCTACGGCCAGGAAGACATTGACAAGACGATTGTGCCGATGGCCACCACCGGACAGGAGCCTGTCGCCGCCATGGGCAACGACACGCCGCTAGCCGTCGTGAGCGACCGGCCCCAGATCCTGTTCAACTATTTCCGTCAGCAATTTGCTCAGGTGACAAACCCTGCCATCGACCCCATCCGCGAAGAGCTGGTCATGTCGCTCACCGAATACATCGGCGCTGTAGGCACCAACATCCTGACGCCCGACGCCTCCAACTGCAAGATGGTGCGCCTGCCGCAACCCGTCCTGACCAACACGCAGCTCGACATCCTTTGCAACATCCGCTATAAGGGATTCAAGACCATCAAGCTCTCATTAGCCCACCTCCAACCCCTCCCGGCAGGAGGAGAGCCTGATTGGACTCAGGCCGGAGAAAACCTGAGAACAGCATTGGATAAGCTCTGCAAAGATGCTGAGCGGGCGGTCGATGACGGCTACAACTACATTATTCTTACCGACAAAGAAAACCCCTCCTTTGGGGAGGGGGCGGAGTGGGCCTTTATACCCTCGCTCCTTGCCGTCTCGGCTGTGCACCACCACCTGATTTCCGCGGGCAAGCGCGTGCAGACAGCGCTGATTGTCGAAAGCGGAGAAATACGCGAGACAATGCACGCTGCCCTGCTGTTGGGCTACGGCGCCAGTGCGCTATGTCCGTATATGACCTTCGCCGTTCTCGACGACCTGGTCAAGCGCGGCAAGATTCAGGAAGACTATACCACCGCCGAGGCGCACTACATCAAAGCGGTGGACAAGGGCCTGAAAAAGATTATGTCTAAAATGGGTATCTCGACCATCCGCAGCTATCGCGGTGCCAAGATTTTTGAGAGCATCGGACTCGGCGAAGACCTGCTGCGCCGCTACTTCGGCACGGAGGTGAGCACCATCGGCGGCATCGGCCTGAAGGAGATTGCGCGGGATGCCGTCCGCCTGCGCCGTCAGAGCATCGGGGCCGATGACGCCCTACTGCCCGACAACGGCCAGTTCTCGTGGCGCAAGGACGGCATCCGGCACGCCTGGAACCCGGAGACCATTGCCAATCTGCAGCTGGCCACCCGTCTGGGCAGCTATAAGAAATTCAAGGAATGGGCCGCTCTAGTGGACGCGAAAGACAGCCCCATCTTCATCCGCGACTTCTTCGGCTGGAAGAAGGCGGCAAAGCCGACCCCCCTCGACGAGGTGGAGCCTGTGGAAAGCATCGTGAAACACTTTGTGACGGGCGCCATGTCGTTCGGTGCGCTCAGCATTGAGGCCCACGAGGCGCTGGCGCTGGCCATGAACAAGTTGGGCACACGCTCCAACACGGGTGAGGGCGGCGAGGACAATGCGCGCTACCACACGGAGGCGGACGGCGTGAGCCTGTCGAGCAAGACCAAGCAAATCGCCAGCGGACGCTTCGGTGTGACCGCGGAATATCTGGTGAATGCCGAAGAGATACAGATTAAGGTGGCTCAGGGCGCCAAGCCCGGCGAGGGCGGACAGCTGCCCGGCTTCAAGGTGAACGACATCATCGCCAGGACGCGCAACGCCATCCCCGGCATCTCGCTCATCTCGCCCCCGCCTCACCACGACATCTATTCCATTGAGGATCTCGCGCAACTCATCTTCGACCTGAAGAACATCAACCCGACGGCTGCCGTCAGTGTGAAACTCGTGGCTGAGAGCGGTGTGGGCACCGTCGCTGCCGGTGTGGCCAAGGCCAAGGCCGACCTCATCGTCGTCAGCGGTGCCGAGGGCGGCACGGGCGCTTCGCCCGCTTCAAGCATGCGCTTTGCCGGCATCTCGCCCGAAATCGGACTGGCCGAGACGCAACAGACGCTGGTGATGAACGGCCTGCGCAATCAGGTGCGCCTGCAGACCGACGGCCAGCTGAAGACGGCCAAGGACGTTGTTATCATGGCAATGCTGGGCGCCGACGAGTTTTCGTTCGGCACGCTACCGCTCATCGTGCTGGGTTGCGTGATGATGCGCAAATGCAACACCAACACCTGTCCGATGGGCGTCGCCACACAAAATCCGGAGTTGCGCAAGCACTTCGAGGGTCGCGCCGAATACGTCGTCAACTTCTTCACCTTCCTGGCTCAGCAGGTGCGCGAATATCTCAGCGAAATCGGCGTGCACAGCCTGAAGGACATCATCGGCCGCACGGAATTGATAGAACGCCTCACCCCCAACCCCTCTCCGAAGGGAGAGGGAAGCAGTATCACCGACAAATGGGCGACTGTTGACTTCGGTCGTCTCCTTCATAAGCCGGAAACGGATAAGGCGCTCTTCTGGGATCGCGGCGCCTACACGAAGGTGACGGGCGTGAAAGACGAGGAAATCGTCAAAGCGGCCCGAAACGCCGTCGAAAAGCAGGAAGAAGTGACGCTTGAATACACAATCAAAAACACCGACCGCGCCGTCACCACGATGCTCAGCGGCGTCATCGCCAGGAAATACGGCGAAACGGGATTACCCGAAGACACCGTCAACATCAGGTTCAAAGGCTCTGCCGGCCAGTCGTTCGGCGCCTTCGCCGTGAAGGGACTCAACATCCGGCTGGAGGGCGAATGCAACGACTACTTCGGCAAGGGGCTCTCCGGCGGCCGCATCAGCATCCTGCCCCCGGCCCGCTGCGATGAGCATTTCCGCGCAGAGGACAACATCATCGCGGGCAACACGGGGCTCTACGGCGCCACCTCCGGCGAGCTGTATATCAACGGCAAGGTGGGCGAACGCTTCGGCGTGCGCAATTCCGGCGCCATTGCCGTCATCGAAGGTGCCGGCGACCACTGCTGCGAATACATGACCGGCGGACGTGTCGTCGTGCTCGGCAAGACCGGCAGAAATTTCGCCGCCGGCATGTCGGGCGGTGTGGCCTATGTCTATGACCCCGACCACAGCTTCGATTACTTCTGCAACATGGATATGGTGGAACTCTCGTTGGTGGAGGACAGCGTCTCGCGCAAGGAGCTTCACGAACTGGTGCGTCAACACTATCTGCACACCGGTTCCGCCCTGGCGGGCCGCATGCTCGACGACTGGCACCGCTACATTGAAGATTTCATCCAAGTGGTGCCCATCGAATACAAGCGCGTGCTCCACGAAGAGCAGATGGCGCGTCTCCACGAAAAAATCGCCGATATCCAGCGCGACTATTAAGTTCAATGCTCAATGTTCAATGTTCAATAGATAAAATGGGAAACCCGAAAGCATTTTTAGAGATACACCGCCAGGAAGCCGGCTACCGTCCGATTCACGACCGCATCCACGACTTCGGCGAGGTGGAGCAGACGCTCAGCGCCCGCGAGCGCAAACTGCAGGCAAGCCGCTGCATGGACTGCGGTGTGCCCTTCTGCCACTGGGCCTGCCCCTTGGGCAACAAAGCCCCCGAGTGGAACGACGCCCTCTGTAAGGGCGACTGGGAGCTGGCCTTCCGGCTCCTCTCAGCCACCAATCCGTTCCCCGAGTTCACGGGACGCATCTGCCCCGCACTGTGCGAGAAGGCCTGCGTGCTGAATCGCTTCAACCACGAACCGACCACAAACCGCGAGGACGAGTGCGCCATCATGGAGGCAGCCTTCCGCGAGGGGTATATCGTGCCGCGAACGCCGGTCAGAAACGGGAAAACGGTGGCAGTCGTCGGTGCCGGACCTGCAGGACTGGCTGCTGCCGACGCGCTCAACATGAAGGGCTACGCCGTCACCGTGTTTGAGAAAAACGAGAACGCCGGCGGACTGCTCCGCTACGGCATCCCCAACTTCAAGCTCAACAAGGCCGTCATCGACCGCCGTCTGCGCCTCATGGAGCAGGAGGGCATCAGCTTCCGCTACGGTGAAGAAATAATGTTCAATGCTCAATGGTCGCAGCTGTCGCCGCAGACATCCTTCCCGGCTCGGCACAGTTCAAGCAAGCTTGACTCTGCGCTCACCTCGGGCGGATGTTCAATGTTCAATGAATATGATGCCGTCGTCATCGCCACCGGCACGCCGACAGCCAGAGACCTCAACATTCCCGGCCGCGAACTGCGGGGCGTGCACCTGGCCCTCGAGCTGCTCTCGCAGCAAAACCGCGTGCTCGCCGGCATGGAGTTTTCGCCCGATGAGCGCATCACGGCCAAGGACAGGGACGTGCTCGTTATCGGCGGCGGCGACACGGGCAGCGACTGCATCGGCACGGCCCACCGTCAGGGCTGCCGCAGCGTCACGCAGATAGAGATTATGCCCCGCCCCGTTGAGGGCCCCGACGACCCGCAGAATCCCTGGCCGAACTGGCCGCGCACACTCAAGACCACCTCGTCGCACGAAGAGGGCTGCACCCGCCGCTGGAACGTCAACACGCTGGAGTTCCTCGGCGAAGACGGTCGGCTCACCGGCGTCAGGGTGCAGGAAATCGAGTGGCAACCCAACCCCGAGGGCGGACGCCCGCTGATGGTGGCGAAGGGCGAGCCCGAAATCATCAGGGCCGAACTGTGTCTGCTGGCGATGGGTTTCTTGAAGCCGGAGCACCCCGCATATCCGGAGAATGTCTTCGTCTGCGGCGATGCCCTCAACGGCGCCTCGCTCGTGGTGCGCGCATTGGCCGGCGGCAGAGAGACCGCCGCCAGAGTGGACAGATTTTTGAAACAATAATTATATCACACACAACCCCAAAAAACATCACAGCTATGTCTAACAAACTCAGATTTCAAGTGGTAGGAGAGGCATTTAAGAAGAAGCCCCTCGATGTGAAAAGTCCGGACGAGAGACCGTGCGAATATTTCGGCAGGAAGGTCTTCAACCGCGAAAAGATGTATAAATACCTGCCCAAGGACATCTGCGAGAAGATGGTGGACGTCATTGACAACGGCGCCCGTCTTGAGCGCACCGTGGCCGACGGCGTAGCAGCGGGCATGATGCAGTGGGCCAAGGAGAACGGCGTGACCCACTACACCCACTGGTTCCAGCCCCTCACCGAAGGCACCGCCGAGAAGCACGATTCTTTCATTGAGCACGACGGCAAAGGCGGCATGATCGAGGACTTCTCCGGCAAACTGCTTGTGCAGCAGGAGCCCGACGCCTCCTCCTTCCCC
>CADAVI010000100.1 GCA_902791295.1 uncultured Bacteroidales bacterium
TTGAAATCTGTTCCATATAATGTCAATGGCCTCCGGCGCGGGATGAAGCCCGTCGGGGGCATAATATCGGTAATCACGAAGTTCGTCCACCATAATCTCATAGGCGGGAAAATAGAGCACGTCGGGCTCTGCCTGCTGCACCGCCTCGACAGCCATGAGGAGCACAGCCTTGGAGAGCGCATTGCCGTGGAGGCCGTATTTGCGGTAGCGGTAAGGGCTCACGGTGAGCACCGTGCGGCAGCGGGGATTCACCCCCCGAACAAGACGGAGGAGCTCCAGCAGCATGGAAGCCGATTCGTCCATCGTGAGGCGCCACTCGGAAAAAAGACGGTCGGGCTGACGCTGGCAATTGGATACCGCCACGGGTGAAGACGCCCCCTCGGACAGGACCGTGTAGGCCACATTGGTGCCCAGGGTCAGCGTGAGCACATCGGCCTGCAGGAGGCCTTCGCGCAAGAGGGAGAGCGCTCCCCTCACCTGCTGCTCGCAGTCCTCGCGCGACGGGGCGCGAAACGCGGTGTTGGCCCACCAGCAGCGCCACTCCCGCATGGCATCGTCGAAGAACAGCGGCAGGGGTCCCTCCTCCAGCGCCGCACGCACCGTGAGCAGCAGCGAGGCGGGATTGTAGAGTGTGCCCAAAGGATTCACCAGGGCGGTCCATCCGGCCTCCGACATCTTCTGCCCCACATTTTGGGCAAAACAACTGCCAAGGAGCACATATCGCAGAGAAGAATCCATCGGGAGAGCGCAGTTTTTGACGAATTTCCGGCAAATTTACAAAAAACTCTCCACTCCCGCGGCCTTAGTAGGGACTTTTTTTGTACTTTTGCGGGGAAAAGAAAAGAAATCCGTGTCTAAAGAGCCCCTCGAACTGCTTGAAAGCATAGAGTACCCCCGAGACCTCCGACGTCTGACACCCGAACAGCTGCCCCAGCTGTGCCGGGAGCTCCGCACATTCCTCATCCGGGAACTCTGCGACAACCCCGGACACCTGGCATCTTCGCTCGGTGCGGTGGAACTGACGGTGGCGCTGCACTACGTGTTTGACACCCCCGAAGACCGCATCGTCTGGGACGTGGGTCATCAGGCCTACGGACACAAAATCCTCACGGGACGCCGCAAACTGTTCCACGAAAACCGCAAGATGGACGGGCTGCGCCCCTTCCCCTCGCCCGAAGAGAGCGAATACGACACCAACACCTGCGGACACGCCTCCAACAGCATCTCCGTGGCGCTGGGCTTGGCCGTAGCCGCAGAACAGCAGCACATCGACCGCCACGTGGTGGCCGTCATCGGCGACGGCAGCATGAGCGGCGGACTGGCCTTCGAGGGCCTCAACAACGTCTCCTCCACGCCCAACAACATGCTCATCATCCTCAACGACAACAACATGAGCATCGACTCGGCCGTGGGCGGGCTGAAGCAGTATCTGCACAACCTGCACACCTCGTCGCTGTACAACGAGCTGCGCAACAAGGCCGCAATGAAGCTGGGCGACTGGGGATGGATGAACGACCAAAGGAGACGCTCCATCCTGCGCTTCAACAACTCGCTCAAAAGTCTCCTCCAGGGGCAGCGCAACATCTTCGAAGGCCTCGACATCCGATACTTCGGACCGGAAGACGGCCACGACGTCGTGCAGCTGGTGGAGACGCTGCGCCGCATCAAAGACATGAAGGGCCCCCGACTGCTCCACATACGCACCACCAAAGGCAAAGGCTACGAGCCGGCGGAGAAGAACCCCACCGTGTTTCACGCTCCGGGGCGCTTCAACCCCGAGACGGGCGAGCGCATCAAGGGCGACGCCGAGGGGTTGCCCCCGCGCTTCCAGGACGTCTTCGGACACACGCTGCTGGCTCTGGCCAAAGAGGACAGCCGCATCTGCGGCATCACGCCCGCCATGCCCACGGGATGCTCGATGAACATCCTGATGAAGGAAATGCCCGACAGAGCCTTCGACGTGGGCATCGCCGAGGGACACGCCGTCACCTTTGCCGCCGGCATGGCCCTGGACGGCCTCATCCCCTTCTGCAACATCTACTCATCGTTTGCCCAAAGAGCCTATGACAACATCATACACGACGTGGCCATCTCGCGCCTCCATGTGGTGCTTTGTCTCGACAGGGCCGGACTGGTGGGAGAAGACGGCGCCACACATCACGGCGCCTTCGATCTGGCTGCGCTGCGCCCGATTCCCTCGCTGACAATATGCTCGCCCCTCGACGAGAACGACCTGGAGGCCATGATGCGCACCGCCGCCTTTGAGCAGAACGGCCCCTTCGTCATCCGCTACCCCAGAGGCCGACGCCCCGGAAAAGCCACTGCGCCCCGTCCTGCCGGCCCCTCAGAAATCGGACACGGACGCTGTCTGAAAGAAGGCAGGGGCAAGACCGCCATACTCACTTTGGGCCCCATCGGCAACATCGCCCTGGAGGCCGCAGAAGACACCGATGCCGCCGTCTGGGATATGCGCTACCTCAAGCCCCTCGACGAGAGCATACTACGCCGTGTGGCCGAAGAGCACGAACGCATCGTCACCGTGGAGGACGGCGTGCGCAACGGCGGACTGGGCAGCGCCGTCACCGAATGGATGAACGACCGGGGATACAACATCCCCGTGGTGCGCCTGGGACTGCCCGACAGCTTCGTGGGACAAGGCACGCCCCAGGAGCTCTACCGCCTCACGGGTCTTGACCCTGACAACATCAAGCAACAGATACAATGAAAATCATCATCGCCGGAGCAGGTTCCATAGGCAAGCATCTTGCCGAACTCCTGTCCAAAGAGAATCAGGACATCGTCGTCATGGACGATAATCCCGAAAAGACGGAGTCCCTGAGCGCATCCGACTGCGATCTCATGACGCTCAACGCCTCGCCCACCTCCATCGTGGGACTGAAGGAAGCCGGCGTGCCCCACGCCGATCTCTTCATTGCCGTGACGCCCTCTGAGACGCAAAACGTGACCTGCTGCGCTTTGGCCCACGTGCTCGGCGCCAAAAAGACGGTGGCCCGCGTGGACAATTGGGAGTGGATGCAACCCCTCGCGCAGGAGCAGTTCAAGGGCATGGGCATCGACTCGCTTATTTATCCCGAGACGTTGGCCGCCGTGGAAATTATCGAGGGCCTGAAGCGCTCGTGGGCCCGCCAGTATTGGGAGGTGCACGGCGGCGCGTTGGTAATGCTCGGAGTTAAACTGAGAGAAGAGGCAAAAGAACTTTACGGAAAGGAACTCAAGGACTTATGCGGAGCATCCGCACCTTATCACATCGTGGCAGTGAAGCGCGATGAGCAGACCATCATCCCCCGAGGCGACACCAAATTGCAGCAGGGCGACATCGCCTACTTCATGACCACGAAGAAGGAGGTGCCCACCATACGCCACATCGTGGGCAAGGACAACTACGCCGATGTGAAAGACGTCATGATTATGGGCGGCGGCAACATCGCCTATCATGTCATCAAAAACATGCCGGAGGAGATGCACCTCAAAGTCATCGAGCAAAGCGAGGCACGCTGTCAGAAACTCAGCGAACTGCTCGACGCCGACGACGCCATGGTGATACAGGGCGACGGACGCGACACACATCTGCTCATCGACGAAGGCATACGCAGCATGCAGGCCTTCTGCGCCCTCACACCCAATGCCGAGAACAACATCCTGGCCTGTCTGGCCGCCAAACGTCTGGGCGTGCGCAAGACGGTGGCGCAGATTGAGAACATCGAATACGTCAACCTGGCCGAGAAACTGGACATCGGCACCATCATCAACAAGAAGACCATCACAGCCTCGCACATCTACCGCATGATGATGGACACGGACGTGGCCTCCATCCACCGACTGACAATCGCCAATGCCGACGTGGCGGAATTCATAGCCCAGAAAGGCAGCGAAATCACCCAAAAACCCATCCACAAGATGCACTTCCCCAAAGGCGTCACACTGGGCGGCATGGTGCGCGACGGCGTGGGTCAGCACATCAGCGGCAACACACAAATCATACCCGGCGACATCGTTGTGGTGTTCTCACTGGCCGGCGTCATCAAGGAGATGGACCACTACTTCGCCTCCCCCACCTCGGTCATCAACCGGCTTAAGTCCGCCCTGATTGACTGATACTGCGGCGACTGTCGGTATGCCGTCCCCTTGCGCAGGACAGCCTCCAGGGGACTCTGGGCGTGCTGATAGGCAGAGAGTTCGTTTTGGCGCTGCACGGCATGTTCGGCCAGACGCTGAATCTCACGCTCACGATAACGGCGCAGCAAGATGCAGACCGGCTCAAGCAGCGGCATCACCACTCCGTCCCACAGACTGTGGCCGTGAATCCACAGATAGCTCGTCTCCGGCGTCAGCCCCATCTTCAGCAGGTCTTCACGCACCTCGGGATAAGTCTTTTTCGCCTCGGGGAAGGCGTGCTGCAAAGATGCCACACGGCGGTTCACCTGACGGCGCACATGCTCCAGCGTGGACTCCGGATGCTGAGGATTCACGTCACGGAACATCACAGTGGAAGCCAAATCCATCAGAGAGAAACGACCGAAACGGTCGTTGCGGTAGCACCACACCAGCCACACCAGGAGCGGCCAGACAATACGGCTGAACTCCGCCATGAAGCGCTCCAAATCGAGAATCACATGGTCGTTGAGCGTGGACATCGTACAGGCAGCATGAAGCCCGGGCGCCCAACACTGAAGATTCTCAATGGCATAAGCATAGGTATGGAAGACATAAGGCGATTCGCAGACCAGACGGCTCACAGGCGTGTGGCCCTGGAGCAACCAGTCCATATCGGCATCCACACAGGCTATCATCCACTGACCGAGACCTTTGCCCAGGTCGTTCATCAGAGCCGTCTTCTTGCCCTTGCCCAAAGTGGTGCGCGAAGGCAGCATCACCTCGAAGCCGACCTGCTCCGTCTCCCACTCGTCGAGCACGCTGCGCCAGAAGGAGATGTCTTCGTAGCTCTCCACATAGACCACGATGCGCTTCTTCGCCCCGGGAGGACGAAGACGGTTGGCAGAAGCGATGTAGTCGCTGTTGAGATTATCAGTGAGTCGTTTCACAGCGGGAGCGCACTCAATTGATGATGATGTCCGAAGCGTCCGTCACACAATCCATCCAGCCGTCCATGATGACGGCGGGAGAATGCGTCGTGAGAATGAGCTGCACATT
>CADAVI010000101.1 GCA_902791295.1 uncultured Bacteroidales bacterium
ATTCGAAAGTCAGGACCGTCGCATCAAGCAGATTCTTGCTTGCTTGAACAAGCACGGCATCGCCTCCATCGAAGAGGCCAACGAGATATGTGACAAGGCAGGCTTGGATCCCTACAAGACCTGTGAGGAGACCCAGATGATTTGTTTTGAGAACGCCAAGTGGGCTTACGTCGTAGGTACGGCCATCGCTCTGAAGGAGAAGGCCAAGGACGCCGTCGAGGCTGCTAACTACATCGGCGAGGGTTTGCAGAGCTTCTGCATCCCCGGCTCCGTTGCCGATGACCGCAAGGTGGGCATCGGTCACGGCGAGCTTGCCGCCCGTCTGCTCTCTCCCGAGACGAAGTGTTTCGCTTTCCTCGCCGGTCACGAGAGCTTCGCTGCTGCTGAGGGTGCCATTAAGATTGCTCAGATGGCCAACAAGTCGCGGCCAGCCGACAAGCCCCTGCGCTGCATCCTCAACGGTCTGGGCAAGGACGCCGCCATGATTATCAGCCGCATCAACGGCTTCACCTATGTGCAGACCCAGTTCGACTACTTCACGGGCGAGCTCAAGGAGGTGAAGCGCATCGCCTACAGCAAGGGTCCCCGCGCTGCCGTCAACTGCTACGGTGCCGACGATGTGCGTGAGGGTGTGGCCATCCTGTGGAAGGAGGACGTGGATGTCAGCATCACCGGTAACTCCACCAATCCCACCCGTTTCCAGCACCCTGTGGCCGGTACCTATAAGAAAGAGCGCATCCGCGCCGGCAAGGCTTACTTCAGTGTAGCCAGCGGTGGCGGTACGGGTCGCACGCTGCATCCCGACAATATGGCTGCCGGTCCCGCCTCTTACGGCATGACCGACACCCTGGGCCGTATGCACTCCGACGCTCAGTTCGCCGGTTCCAGCTCTGTGCCCGCCCACGTTGAGATGATGGGCTTCCTGGGCATCGGCAACAACCCCATGGTGGGATGCTCCGTAGCTTGCGCCGTGCAGGCTGACCTCTATCTGAACAAGAAGTAAATCCTGCTTCTTCAGGATACAGATGTATTTCGGTCCGCAGACACTTCCCGCGAAGTGTTTGCGGATCATTTTTTTCTCCCCGGAGGGGAAAATGTCTGTCGTGCGCACCGAAAATATTGCTCTTGCACCGAACATAAGTACAAAGACTTCGAACATAAAATCCTCGCCAAAGGAATATGTTTTGAACGTGGCATTTCGTTCCCAATCGCACATTGAAATGTTAAATAATATTTTAATAATATATTTTTGTGGTGATGACATGGCATAGAATACAGAAAAAACACTAAATTTGCATCAGTAGTAGAATAATAGACACATAGTATGAAAGTACTTCTTATTAACGGTAGCCCCCGTAAACAGGGCAACACATTCCTTGCCCTGAGCGAGGTGGCCAAGACCCTGGAGGCTCAGGGCATTGAGTCGGAGATTGTGCAGATTGGCAACAAGGCCGTTCGTGGCTGCATAGCCTGCGGGCAGTGTCAGATGAAACAGCTGAACCGTTGTGTGTTCGATGACGATATCTGCAACCGCATCAGCGAGAAACTTGACTCGGCCGATGCTCTCGTTGTGGGTTCTCCGGTCTATTACGGCCAGCCCAACGGCACCGTCCTGTCGCTTGTCCAGCGTATGTTCTTCTCTGCCGGCGACAAGGTGCGCAACAAACCTGCCGCCGCCGTATGTGTGTGCCGTCGGGGAGGTGCAACGGCAGCTTTCGAGACGATGAACATGCCTTTTCAGATGATGAACATGCCCGTCGTCACCTCGCAATACTGGAACATCGTCTATGGCCGTGAGGAGGGTCAGGCGGCGCTTGACACGGAGGGTATGCAGACCATGCGGACATTGGCCAACAACATGGCCTGGCTGCTGAAGAAGATTCATGCCGACGGCCGGCCCGACTATCCGGAGCGCGAGCCCTGGACCCCGATGCACTTTATCAGATAAAGCGTTTCTGAAGCGACCGAATAAAAACAAGTATAAAGTTATGCAATATTCGCGGGAATTCATCGGAAATGACTAACTTTGCAGCAATGTTGACCGTGCAGACAGAGAAATCGGAAATTATCGGTGAGAATGAACATTGAGGACTATCGTGACTTATGCCTGTCGTTGGGCAATGACGTGGAAGAGAAGATGCCGTTTCAGAAATTCAGGAGCGGAGAAGGTGTATTGGTGTTTTATGTGTCAGGACACATGTTTTCGTTCTTCGACTGCAACGATTTCTCGGTGATCTCGCTCAAATGCCAGCCGGAGCGTATTGAGGATTTGAAGGCACAGTATGACAGCATCGGCAATCCGTACAACGAATCGCCCAGACACTGGATAGGCGTCAATCCTGCTGCAGCTCCCGACGACTTGCTGCAGGCACTGACGCGAAACTCCTACGAAATAGTCAAGGCGAAGTATATGAAAGTCAAGAAGTAAAGAACCCGGAGGAATGAAGCATAAAGGAATCCTCTGCGGCATACTGGCCGCCGTCTGCTACGGCACCAACCCGTTCGGGGCGCTGCCGCTCTATGAGGAGGGCGTGAACACGTCGTCCGTCCTCTTTTACCGTTTCTCGATGGCGGTGGTGATGCTGGCGGCGATGCTGCTCGTGGAGCGCAAGTCATTCCGCATCAGCGGTAGTGAACTGAAGACACTCGGTTCGCTCGGCCTGCTCTTTGCCGCATCGAGCATCACCTATTATCAGAGTTTTCGCTTCATGGATGCCGGCATCGCCTCCACCATCCTGTTTGTCTATCCCGTGATGGTGGCGGTCATCATGGCCATGTTTTTCCGGGAGAAAGTCACGGCTTCGACCGTCACCGCCATCATCCTTGCTTTGGCCGGTATCGGCCTGCTATACAGGGGCGATGGCGGCGTGTCGCTCTGCGCGACGGGTGTGCTGCTGGTGATGATTTCCTCGTTGACCTACGCCGTCTATATCGTGGTGGTCAACCAGTCGAGCATCCGCATGTCGTCGTTGAAACTCACGTTCTACGCACTGCTGATATGCATGCTCTCGCTGCTGGCCTATTCGTCCACCTCGCCCGACTTGCATCTGATGCTACCTCCATCGCCGCGGGCTTGGTTCTTCGCCTGTTGGCTGGGATTGGTGCCGACGGTCCTCTCGCTGGTGTTCATGACCATTGCCGTCCACGAAGTTGGTGCCACGCCGACGGCCATCATGGGTGCCCTGGAGCCGTTGACGGCTGTAGCCATCGGTGCTATGGTGTTCGGTGAATCGCTCACCGTCCGGCTCGTCATCGGCATCGTGCTCATCCTTTCCGCTGTCCTGCTGATTGTGCTGGGCAAAAACTTCCACCTGCGCACCATCACTCATACGATAACCGCCATCGTCAGAAAAAGCTGGCGATGGAAATCATAGAAAAGCTGCAGATATGAAGAAGATATTGTTCCTTCACGGTTTCTTCGCCAGCGGTCACTGCGTGCCGGCATTGGCTCTGCGTGAGGCTTTCGGGAACCGCGCAGAAGTCCTGGCGCCCGACCTGCCGATGCACCCGAATGAGGCCGTCGGCTACATACACGACCTGACAGACAAGGAAAAGCCGGACCTGTTGGTGGGCAACAGCTGCGGCGCGTTCTATGCACAGATGCTGGCTCCTGTTGTCGGTGTGCCAGCTCTGCTTGGCAACCCGCATTTCCGGATGACGGAGTTCCTGCTGCAGCGCATTGGCGCACATCAATACAAGTCGCCCCGCAAAGACGGGAATCAGCACTTTGTCATCGACGAGACATTGATACGCGAATTTGCCGAACTGGAGTCCAGGCAGTTCAACTACTGCAATCCATACTACGAGGACCGCGTCTGGGGATTGTTTGGCGAGCAGGACACCCTCGCGCACTTCGAACCGCTTTTCTCGGAACACTACAACCGGACATACCGCTTTCCCGGAGGGCATACACCCACCGCAGAGGAAGTCCGCACGTGGTATGTGCCGTTGGCAGAGAAGATGTTGACGGAATATCCTTTGCCGGAAGACGGTGTCAGATACTTCCGGCACTTCAAGGGCGGACTCTATCGTTTCGTCCGCACGGCGTTCGACTCTGAGACCTGTGAGCGGATGGTCATATACCAGGCACTCTATGGGGATGGACACTATTGGGTGCGGCCGGAGAAGATGTTCTTCGAGACCATCGAGCGAGACGGACGCAAATTCCCGCGCTTTACAGAAACGGACATGAAGTAATAGGTGGAAACAGCATGACGCGGATTTATCTCGAAACCTCCGAGGCCGACCGATTGCTTTATTCTGTCCTGGGCTTCAGCGATATGACGGATATGATGCATTTGTCATTTTCAGAATAAAACCGTTATTTTGCAACGAATATGAAACAAATTGTAGAAATCGGTGGGCGTGAGTGCCTGTTGTATAACGAAGGTGATGAGCCAAAAATATTGCTTATCCAGACGCTGGGCGCACAGGAACGTGGAAGCATCGACAGTGAGGTGGAGATGATTAGCGAGGCTACAGGCACATCATTCGTGATGGCTGCCTTTGCCATCGGCGACTGGGAGGTGGAACTCTCCCCGTGGCACGACCCTGCCGTTTCGAAGCGTCAGGCCGTGGGTGAACATGCTGGAGATACATTCCGTTATGTCACAGAAGGATTGATTCCCTATTTGCACCAGGAATACGGTAAACTTCCCATTGTCTTAGGCGGCTACAGCCTTGGTGGTCTCTTTTCCCTATGGGCAGGCTCTGAGTCCGATTGTTTTACCGCCATTGCCGCCATGTCACCCTCGGTGTGGATTGCAGGATGGCAAGACTATGCCAGCCAGCATCCCGTCAAGTCACCCTATGTCTATCTCAGCCTTGGTGACCGCGAAGAGCACAGCCGCAACAAGGCCATTGCACAGGTGGGCAACAACGTCCGCTGGGAGCATGAGCACCTGCAACAAGTCCTCGGCTCCGACAACACGACGCTGGAATGGAATACGGGCAATCATTTCGTGGATGGTGCCCGCCGTACCGCCAAAGGCTTCGCATGGTGCATTGACAAGGTGTGCCAGAGATGAGCCAGATGTGGAATCTGTGGCATGGATGCCATAAGAAGAGCGAAGGTTGTCAGCACTGCTATGTCTATCGGCGCGATGCAGAGTTTGAGAAGGA
>CADAVI010000102.1 GCA_902791295.1 uncultured Bacteroidales bacterium
TCGTACCAGATTTTGCCTTCCTGTGTGTCTATGAGCAGTATTTTTCCCGGCTGCAGACGTCCTTTAGAGACGACGTCGCCCGGTTCGAAGTCCATGACGCCGACCTCCGAGGCCACGACCATGATGCCCTGTTTGGTGATGGTATAGCGCGAGGGGCGCAAGCCGTTTCGGTCCAGCATGCCGCCGGCATATCTTCCGTCCGAAAACAGCAGGGCGGCGGGGCCGTCCCACGGCTCCATCAGTATCGAATGGTATTCATAGAATGCCTTCAAATCTTCCGAAATCGGGTTCTTGTCGTTGAAACTCTCGGGCACAAGTATGGCCATGGCCTGCGGCAGTGACAGGCCGCTCATGGTTAGAAACTCGAAGACGTTGTCGAGGCTGGCCGAGTCGCTCATGTCCTCCTGCACGATGGGCGAGATCTCTTTGATGTCGCCCAGAGCCTCGCTGCTGAGCACGCTTTCGCGGGCTTTCATCCATCCGCGGTTGCCGCGAATGGTGTTGATCTCGCCGTTGTGGGCCAACAGACGGAACGGTTGGGCCAAAGACCACGTGGGGAAGGTGTTGGTCGAGAAGCGGGAGTGGACGAGCGCCAGTCCGCTAGTCAGATAGGGGCTGGAGAGATCGGGGAAATAACGGCGCAACTGTCCGCTGGTCAACATGCCTTTATAGATGAGATTCGTGTTGGACAGCGAACAGATATAAAAGTCGGGGTGCGTGATGCGTCGCTCAATCTTTTTCCTTATGGTGTAGAGCGTGCGGGGGAGTGCGTCGGCTTTTTCTGCGCTCACTCCCGTCACAAAGATTTGTTTGATGGCAGGCTCCACCTTTCGGGCGGCCTCTCCTAAAACTTCCGGGCAGGTGGGCACCGTGCGCAGATGCATCAGTTGCATGCCTTCGCGCTCGATTTCTTCAATCATGACCGACAGTATCTCCTGCTGCTCCTTTTCTTCTTTGGGCAGAAACACCAGGCCGGTGCCGTAAAGTCCTTTTTCGGGGACGGGAATGCCCTGCAACAGGATGAATTCATGGGGTATCTGCAGCATGATCCCGGCGCCGTCGCCCGTCTTGTCGCGTGTCTCGGCACCCCGGTGCTCCATGTTTTCCAACACGCGCAAGGCCTGATCCACCAGTTCGTGGCTTTTGCCGCCGTGTATGTTCACCACCATGCCCACGCCGCAGGCGTCATGCTCCATATCTGCTCTGTAGAGTCCTTTGTGTGTCATTGTTGTCTGTATGATAATGTCGTTTATTTGTTCGTTAACCATTCTTCAACCCGGTGCAGGGCCTCAACGGTGGCACTGCGTTCTCCGAATGCCGTCAGGCGCACGTAGCCCTCACCGCAGTCGCCGAAACCGGCGCCGGGCGTGCATACCACATGAGCCTGGTGAAGCATTTCTTCGAAGAATGCCCACGAGGGCATCTTCTCCGGCGTCTCCACCCAAAGATAGGGAGCGTCCGTTCCGCCGTAAACCGTCAGCTCCAGACATTCCAGCGTGATGCGCATCAGGCTCGCGTTCTTCAAATAGTAGTCCACCGTCTCTTTGATTTGTTTCTGGCCCTCTTCGGTGTAGATGGCCAATGCGGCGCATTGGCTGAGGTAGCTTGTGCCGTTGAATTTTGTCGACTGGCGGCGTTTCCACAGCGGATGAAGCGCCACGGAGTCTCCTGCCACAGTCTTGGCTGTGACGTCCCGGGGCACCACCGTGTAGCCGCAACGCAGTCCGGTGAATCCGGCCGTTTTGGAGAAGCTGCGAAACTCCACGGCGACCTTCCGGGCTCCATCGATTTCGTAGATGCTGCGGGGGATGTCGGGGTGTGTGATGAAGGCCTCGTAGGCAGCGTCGTAGAAGATGAGCGCTCCGTGTTCGTTGGCCCAGTCCACCCAACGCTTCAGGTCCTCCCGGTGAAGCACGGTGCCGGTGGGGTTATTGGGATAGCAGAGATAAACGACATCCACGGGCTCTTCCGGAAGATCGGGGACGAATTGGCGTTCTGCCAGACAGCGTAGTTTCACGATGCGGCGTCCGGTCATCATGTTGGCGTCTGCATAGACGGGATACACAGGATCCGTCACTGCCACAACGCTGTCGGCGCTCATCAGTTCCTGAAAGTTGCCGGTGTCGCTCTTGGCTCCGTCGTTGACAAAAATCTCGTCCGCAGAGATGTCCATGCCGCGATCCCTGTAGTCATGGCGAGCGATGGCCTCGCGCAGGAAATCATAGCCCTGCTCCGGCCCGTAGCCGCGAAAGGTGGCCCCACCGGACATCTCATCGACGGCACGGTGGAGCGCTTCAATAACGGCGGGGCAGAGCGGTTGTGTCACATCACCGATGCCGAGCGAGATGACATCGGTTTGCGGATTCTGCTCCCTGAACGTTTTAACCTTTTTGGCAATCTCGGCAAACAGATAGTTGCCGGAGAGGTTTAGAAAATGTTCGTTTATCATTTTTTCAGTGATGTCGTTATATTGTGATGTCGCCCTCAAAGACATAGCAGGCCGGGCCGGTCATACAGACGTGATTGTCGTCCTCTTGCCAGCGGATGTCCAATGCGCCTCCGTCCATGATGATGTGTGCGGAGCGTCCCGTCCGTCCCGTCTTGGCTGCTGCCACTGCGGTGGCACAGGCTCCGGTGCCGCAAGCCTGTGTGATGCCGCTGCCGCGTTCCCAGACGCGCACTCGAATGCCGTCAGGACGCATTTCGGCAAATTCGATGTTGCAGCGTCCGGGAAATGCGGGATGGCGTTCCAGCCGTGCTCCTTCACGGGCCACATCCACGGCGCTGACATCATCGCAGAAGATGACGTAGTGGGGATTGCCCATGGAGACAAAGGTGCCGGCCGGCAGTTCTTTTTCTTCGGGACGGAACTGTGTGTTGTCTTCAAAAGCCGGTTGCAGCATATCCACCGTCACCGTCTCCACGCAACCTGCGTCGTTGGGGTGCAGTTGCAGGAGTTTCACTCCGGAGAGCGTGTCCAGGCGGATGGATGTTCGGCTTGTGAGTCCTTTTTCGTAGAGGTATTTGCCGACACATCGGCTGGCGTTGCCGCACATCATGGCTTCGGAGCCGTCGGCGTTGAAGATGCGCATGCTGAAATCCGCCTCTTTGCCGTCAGCGCGTCCGATGAGCACCAGCCCGTCGCTGCCGATTCCTGTGTGGGGCGCACTCCACTTTTGGGCCAGGGCTCCGGGCTCCTTAATATTATATAAGGTAGCGTCCACATAGATGTAGTCGTTGCCGGCTCCGTGCATTTTGGTGAAGTGTATTGCTTGTGACATAATGTAAGCAATTTGGCCTTAGAAATGACGTTTGTTTCGGTTTTCTGCGACAAAGGTATGATAATTTGCTCGAATAACCATGTTTTTGCTTACAAAAGTGTCGAAAAGTCGCAATTTTGTTGACAAAAATCAATAAAACGAGCAAAAAAGCGTACAAAAATCACACAAAACGATGCAAAATCAATCAAAATGTTGTACTTTTGCAGCGAAAACATTGCAATGTGTTACTATAGGACGCTAACCAAAAACATGATTTAAGATGAAAAGAATTGAAGCGATCATCAGAAAGACCAAGTTCGAAGAGGTGAAGGAAGCTCTGCTCAGTTCGGACATCGACTGGTTTGAATACCACGATGTCCACGGCATCGGACAGAGCCGCCAGGAGCGTCTTTATCGCGGTGTACAATACAGCACCGATGTGATTGAGCGTGTGGCACTGACCATTGTGTGCCGCGAGCAGTTTGTCGATCCCACAATTCAGGTCATCATCAACACGGCCCACACCGGTGAGGTGGGCGACGGCCGCATCTTCGTGAGTGAGATGATCGACACCTGGTCTATCCGTACCGGAGAGCACGGCGACACCGTGCTGAGAGACAAGAAGTAGTTGACAATTGACAGTTTTATTATTTAAGGTATTAAGATTATGAACGAAATAGCTCTTTCACTGGATACTGTTTGGATGCTTTTGGCTGCCATGTTGGTCTTTTGGATGCAACCCGGTTTCGCTTTGTGTGAAGCAGGATTCACGCGCGGCAAGAACACCGTTAACATCCTTTTCAAGAATTTCGTGGACTTCATGTTCGGCTCACTCCTGTTCTGGTTTGTGGGTTTCGGTCTGATGTTCGGCGCCGACACGCTGGGCGGTTTCATCGGCATGCCCAACTGGGGCGACCTCTCCTTCTACTCGGGCGAACTACCCGTCGAGGGTTTCCTGATTTTCGAGACCGTCTTCTGCGCCACCAGCGCCACGATTGTCAGCGGTGCCATGGCCGAGCGCACCAAGTTTTCCATGTATGTGATTTACAGCGTGATGATTTCGCTGCTCATCTATCCCATCGAGGGTCATTGGACTTGGGGCGGCGGCTGGCTCTGCAACGACGCTGCCGACGGCTTCATGATGACCACCTTCGGCGATGTCTTCCACGACTTTGCCGGCTCGGCCATCGTCCACAGCGTGGGCGGCGTGCTGGCCATCATCGGTGCGCTGGCGCTCGGAGCCCGCAGGGGCAAGTATGGCAAGGACGGCAAGAGCCGTGCCATTCCCGGTCATTCTCTGACGTTGGCCGCTCTCGGCGTGTTCATCCTGTGGATGGGATGGTTCGGCTTCAACCCCGGTTCGCAGCTGGCTGCATCCGGCGCCGTCAACCGTGTGGCCATCTCTCATGTGTTCCTGACCACCAACCTGGCAGCTGCTGCCGGCGGTGTGGCCACCATGTTCCTCACGTGGCTCAGATATAAGAAGCCCTCGTTCTCGCTCACGCTCAACGGTGTGTTGGCCGGCCTGGTCGGCATCACTGCCGGTTGCGACCTGGTGTCGCCTCTGGGCGCCGTTGTCATCGGTCTCGTCTGCGGCACGGTGCTGGTGTTTTCCATTGAATTCATCGACCATCGCCTCCACATTGATGATCCTGTGGGCGCCAGCAGCGTGCATGGTGTGTGCGGCATTCTCGGCACATTGATGACCGGCCTGCTCTCCACCTCCAACGGTGCCTTCTACGGTCACGGCTGGGGCTTCTTCGGCGCCGAGGCTTTCGGCATCCTCGTCATCGATCTTTGGGCTGGTCATCGATCTTTGGGCTGTAGCCTGTGGCTTTGTCCTCTTCTTCGGCATCAGGAAGCTGCACGGCCTGCGCGTTCCCGTCCGCATCGAGGATGAAGGTCTGGATGTGTATGAGCACGGAGAGCTGTGCTATAACTGATTCCCGTCTTTCACCTTTAACCTTTAACCATTAACCTTTAACCGTTACAAATATGAAACGCATTATCTTCACTCTGCTTGCTGCGGCCTCTTTGGCTGCGGCAAGCGCAGGTGAGAACGATTCCGTCAAGGCGAAGGCCGAACCCATATTCGGCATCACGCTGGTCAACCAATACATCTGGCGCGGATTGGACGAAGGCAATGTCTGCGTTCAGCCTACGGTGGGTGTGAGCTACAAAGGCCTGAGTTTTTCCGCCTGGGGCAGTGTGGGCTTCCAACGTGACGACACCAAGGAGCTGGACCTGCTGCTCTCCTACACCACGCACGGCTTCAATATAGGGCTCACCGACTACTGGTTCGGCAAGGGACGTTATTTCCTCTATACCAACGACGAGACGACGCACGTGTTCGAGGCCAACGTGGGCTACGACTTCTTCGGCTACGTCTCCCTGCAGTGGTACACCAACTTTGCCGGCGACGACGGCAGGAACGGCAGCGGCCACAGAGCCTATTCCAGCTACTTTGAGCTGTCGGCGCCCTGGCGAATGCTTTCTTTGGACTGGAAGGCCGATGTGGGCTTTGTGCCCTATGCCACCTCGTTCTACAACACGGGCGGCTTTGCCGTCACCAACGTGAGTCTGACGGCCACCAAGGACTTCCTGATTCGCAAGAAGTATCATGTGCCCGTATTCGTGGGGGTCACGGTCAACCCGCAGGCCGAGAAGGCATATATCCTATGCGGCGCCGCTTTTACACTTTAGGCAGATGGATACAATATATATTTTCGTCACCGGCGGCGTGGTTTCCTCACTGGGCAAGGGCATCATCTCCGCCAGCATCGGCAAGCTGCTGCAGGCGCGCGGCTACAGGGTCACTATTCAGAAGTTTGACCCCTACATCAACATCGACCCCGGCACGCTCAACCCCTACGAGCACGGTGAATGTTACGTGACGGACGACGGCATGGAGACCGACCTCGACCTGGGTCACTACGAGCGCTTCACCGGCATACGCACCACGCGCCACAACTCCGTCACCACCGGGCGTATCTATCAGGCCGTCATCGACCGGGAGCGTCGCGGCGACTACTTGGGCAAGACCATCCAGGTGGTGCCGTATATCACCGATGAAATCAAGCGCAGGATGCTGCGTGAGGACGAAAAGGATGAGCAGTTCGACTTTGTCATCACGGAGGTGGGCGGCACCATCGGCGACATTGAGAGCGCCCCCTTCATGGAGGCCATACGGCAGTTGCGTTGGCAGCTGGGGCGCAACGCCGTCTGCGTGCATCTGACCTATGTGCCCTATCTGAGGGCGGCCGACGAACTGAAGACAAAGCCCACGCAGCACTCGGTCAAGGAGCTGCAGGGGATGGGCATCCAGCCCGACATCCTTGTGCTGCGCACGGAACGCCATTTGGACGACGCCATACGTCTGAAGGTGGCCTCCTTCTGCAACGTCGATTTGGAGTGCGTGGTGCAGAGCGAGGATGTGCCCAGCATCTACGAAGTGCCTGTCAGGATGCAGCAGCAGGGACTTGATGCGGCCATACTGCGCAAAACAGGCATCCCCGTGGGTGAGACGCCGGCCATGTTGCCGTGGCGCCGCTTCCTCGACAAGCAGCGCGGCGCCGGACGCAAGGTGCAGGTGGCGCTGGTGGGCAAATACGACCTGCAGGATGCCTACAAGAGCATCCGCGAGAGTCTGAACCTGGCCGGCATCTACAACGATGTGAAGGTCAGGATACACTTTATCAACAGCGAAGAGATCTGCGCGGAGAACATTGCTGAAAAGCTCGCCGGAATGGCCGGGATTGTTATCTGCCCGGGCTTCGGCAGTCGCGGCATCGAGGGCAAAATCATTGCGGCCGAATACACCCGCACCCACGACATCCCGACCTTCGGCATCTGTCTGGGTATGCAGATGATGGTCATCGAGTTTGCCCGCAATGTCCTGGGCTACCGCGACGCCAACAGCACCGAGACGGACCCCGACACGCCACACAACGTGATTGACATGATGGAGGAGCAGAAGAGCGTCACGGAGATGGGCGGCACGATGCGTTTGGGCGGATACGAATGTCGGCTGACGGAGGGCAGCCGGGTGTGGGAAGCTTACGGTCGGGTGTCGCACGTCCGTGAGCGTCACCGCCACCGCTACGAGTTCAACAACCGCTATCTGGATGCTTTCGAGCGCCACGGCATGGTGTGTGTGGGATGTCATCCCGGGGCTCATCTGGTGGAGATTGTGGAGGTGCCCTCGCTCAGGTGGTATGTCGGCACGCAGTTTCATCCCGAATACTCTTCCACTGTGCTGCATCCCCATCCGCTCTTTATGGACTTTATAAAATCTTGTATTGATGGAGCAACTGAAGCATGAATGCGGTGTGGCGCTGGTGCGCCTGTTGAAGCCCGACAGTTATTACAGCAGGAAATACGGCACGCAGTCCTACGGTCTCGGCAAACTCTATCTCATGATGGAGAAGCAGCACAACCGGGGTCAGGAGGGTGCCGGCATTGCCTGTGTCAATACGGACGCCCCCGTCGGCACGGAATATATGTTCCGCGAGAAGGCTGAGGGCAAGGATGCCATCACGGAGATTTTCGACCGCGTGACTCCGGAGTGGACCGGAGCCCGGCTTTTCATGGGCCACCTGCGCTATTCCACCACGGGCAAGAGCGGACTGCAATATGTGCATCCCTTCCTGCGCCGCAACAACTGGAGGGCGAAGAACCTCTGCTTGTGCGGCAACTTCAACATGACCAACATCGACGAAATCTTCGATAAAATCGTGCAGCAGGGTCAGTCGCCGCGCATCTACAGCGACTCCTACATCACGCTGGAGTGGATGGGCCATCGCCTCGACCGCGAGGTGGAGCGTTGCTTCGCGGAGGCCCGGGCGTTGGGGCTGGAGCATACGGACATCACGCGCTACATTGAAGATCATGTGCAGATGGCCAATGTGTTGCGCACCACGATGGCCGACTACGACGGCGGCTATGTGATGTGCGGCATGACGGGCTCCGGCGAGATGTTTGCCATGCGAGACCCCTGGGGCATACGGCCGGCCTTCTTCTACCGCGACGACGAAGTGATTGCCGTGGCCAGCGAGCGCGTCGTCCTGCAAACCACCTTCGACCTCCCCCGTGAGGCGGTGCAGGAGCTGCCCGCCGGTCAGGCGCTGATTGTTCACAAAGACGGCAGTTCCTCCCTGGAGCCCGTTCTCGAACCCAAGAGGCCTTCGCGCTGCTCCTTCGAGCGCATCTATTTCAGCCGGGGCAACGACAGCGACATCTACTGCGAGCGCAAGCAGCTCGGCCAGCAGCTCACGGCGCCCATCCTACGGGCCGTCGGCGGCGATGTAGCCCACACCGTGTTCTCCTTCATCCCCAACACCGCCGAGGTGGCCTTCTACGGCATGATGGAGGGTCTGCGCAGCCAGGGGCTCCCGGTGCGCAGCGAGAAGGTGGCGTGGAAGGACATCAAGTTGCGCACGTTCATCACCGAGGCCGGGGCGCGCAACGATCTCGCCTCGCACGTTTACGACATCACCTACGGCTCCCTGTGCCCCGACGTGGACAACCTCGTCATCATCGACGATTCCATCGTGCGCGGCACCACCCTGCGCGAGAGCATCTTCAAGATACTCGACCGCCTGCATCCCAAGAAGATTGTGATGGTGTCGAGTTCGCCGCAGATACGCTATCC
>CADAVI010000103.1 GCA_902791295.1 uncultured Bacteroidales bacterium
AAGGGGCTAATAATTGTGGGTGGTGTGGGGCCCCATCGATAGGGGCAAGCCCCTATTCTATGTTATTTAGCCCCGTTGGGGCAGTATAATGCCACTCGTGACGGTTTTTGATGTTTTTCTCTTGACTGTATGTAAGGACTTTGAAGCGACTGGGGTCTTTAGAGTAGCCACTGAATGTGGCTAAACCCCCTTCGGTTCCCCCGTTATCGGGGGACAGAAACCCCACAAAGGGGAGCGAGTCCCCACTCGCGACGGTGGGAAAGGCCCCGTGTAAATGGATCACCTCTATTCCCCAACGCCCCTGTAAGGGGCTAATAATTGTGGGTGGTGTGGGGCCCCATCGATAGGGGCAAGCCCCTATGGGGCAGTATAATGCCACTCGTTACGGTTTTTAATGTTTTTCTCTTGACTGTATGTGAGACTCTGTAAAGAGGCAGAGATATGAGGCATAGATTTTTATCTGGAAGCTCGCTTACAAGGAAAAATATGTGGCTCGCATCGCAAAGGGCTGAAAGCCCGACATACAGGCAAGAGGGTTTTCTCGGTTTTTCTTTGAATATCCGCAACCAAGGTTTTCGTAGTTTTTAGAGTCTTTCGATGTTAAATCAAAAGAATTATGAAAAGGAAATTTGCCTTGCCCTGAAAAACGTTGAATCGATTTTTCTCATTTTCTCATTTTCTCATCATCATTTTTTGAGTTTTTCAATTTACTTCAGGAGCGGGAGCATGACTTCGGCATAGCGGCGGCCGAGAAGGCGATAGCCCGCAGCATCGAAATGCAGACGGTCGGGACCGTTGGTGCAGCCGTCGGACGAAACCACATGCGCCGTCGGTATCGTGCGCGGAAGCAGGTCAATCCATCCATTCATCGCCACACAGACACCCTTGCCGCCCGCCTGCACCACTTCACCGGCCAGGAGAGGCACCTCGGAGGCCTCCAGAGAGAGATCGCGAAGCAGATGCTCATAGACCGACTTCACCTTGAGGGCCCAAGCGGGATCGCCCGTGTTCGACTCGCCCTGATGCATCAGTATGCCCCTGATGACGCCGTCGCGCTGCGCCAGACGCGCAAGGGTGACAAGACGACGGTAGGGATTGTTGCCGTAGTCGGCGAGGGCACGGCGCATCCAGTCGGGCGCCTGCTTTTTAACATAAGCCTTCACCTCCTCGGGCATGAAGCCCTCGATGCGGATGCCGCCGATGGCCACATGAATCACGCCGATGCGTATGCTGTCGGGCAACTCCGACACCAGCGTGCGGCCGAACCAATCGACGGGCGTCAGTCCCGAATAGGGGCGACAAAGCGGCGCGGCGGCTTCGCACCACACGCCCGCCGTGCGACCGCGGGAGGGATCGTCCACCGCAGGCATCAGCAGGAAGCGCGGACCGGGAGACGCAATATCCTCAGCCTCAGGGCGTGCGGCGCCCTCCATGTTCGACTGGCCGAAGCAGAGAAAGATGTAGAAATTGGGGTCGGCGCCCTGACTTGCGAGCGACGACAGGAGCAGCAGGGCTGCCAAAGTGAGAGATCTAAGCATGGTGTTTTTCGGTTTGACGGGACAAAGATAGTAAAATTAGTTGAGAGTTGAGAGTTGAGAGTTGAGAGTTTCAGGATTTTTTCGTAACTTTGCAGCGAAAACGACAATATCAATAAAAATATACGCTATGAAAACAGCAAGTGAACTGCGTGCGGAAGCACGCGAAGCCCTCCGCGGGCTATGGGGCAGCAGCGCCGTGATGACGTTCGTGTACGAAGTGCTGGTGAGTGCCGCAAGCGTGGCGATCGGCAATGTCACACACGGAAGCGGCAGCGTACTGGCTGCAATGGCGCTGGCACCTATGGCCTACGCCCTCAACATCGCCTTCCTCCGCCTCTATCGCAAGGACCCGCAGGAGTTGGGCTATCTGTTCCAGGAGTTCAACAGCAGAGTCTACGTGACCACCCTGCTGACAATGGTCTATACCCTGTTGTGGACCCTGCTGCTCATCATCCCCGGCATCATCAAGGCCTACTCCTACTCGATGACCTACTACGTGATGGAGGACAACCCCGACCTCTCGGGCGACAAAGCCATCGAGGAGTCGATGCGCCTGATGAAGGGCCACAAATGGGAGCTCTTCTGCCTGCATCTGAGCTTCATCGGATGGGGGCTGCTGTGCATCCTGACGCTGGGCATCGGCATCCTGTGGCTCATCCCCTACATGAACACGGCGCAGGCCGCCTTCTACGAGAATCTTAAAGTGGAGGAAGTATGAGCATCCTGGAGCGCTTCATCCGCTACGCCGCCATCGACACGCAGAGCTCCGAGAAGACGGCAGACCGCTGCCCCTCAACGGAGGGTCAGCGCGAATTGGCCGAAATGCTGCGCGGAGAACTGGAGGCGATGGGCATGACGGAAGTGGAGGCGGACGAGCACTGCTACGTCTATGCCACACTGCCGGCCAACTGCACGGAGGAGCGACCCGTGATAGGCTTCATCGCCCATCTGGACACCTCGCCCGACGCGCCCGGAAAGAACGTGAAGCCGCAGGTGAAGGACGGCATCGTGCGCTCCGACGGCACCACACTGCTCGGCGCCGACGACAAGGCCGGCATCGCCGAAATCATGAGCGCGATGGAAACGTTGCTGCGGCAGCCGGAAGTGAAGCACGGCAAGGTGCGCGTGGCCTTCACGCCCGATGAGGAAATCGGACACGGCGCCACGCTGTTCGACGTGGAGAAGTTCGGCTGCGACTGGGCCTACACAATGGACGGCGGAGCAGCCGGCGAACTGGAATACGAGAACTTCAACGCCGCCTCGGCCAAAATCACGGTGAAGGGCTTCAACGTGCATCCCGGCTACGCCAAGGGCAAGATGAAGAACGCCGTGAGAATCGCCACGGAACTGGCGCAGACGATGCCCGACAACGAAGTGCCCGAGAAGACCGACGGATACGAGGGCTTCTACCACCTCACGGGGATGGACGGCACGGTGGAAGAGGCCCATCTGAGCTACATCATACGCGACCACAACCGCCAGATGTTCGAGATGCGCAAGCACGTGATGCGCGACCTGGCCGAGCGCTTCAACGAGACCTACGGCGACGGCACCGTCATGCTCGACATCACCGACAGCTACTACAACATGCTCTCCCAACTGCAGGGCAAGCCCCACATCACCGAACTGGCCCGACGCGCCATCGAAAAGGTGTGCGGCCACTGCGAGGTGAAGCCCATCCGGGGCGGCACCGACGGCGCCGTGCTCTCCTTCCGCGGACTCCCCTGCCCCAACATCTTCGCCGGCGGCATCAACTTCCACTCGCGCGAAGAGTACGTGCCCGTCAGGAGTATGGAACAGGCGCGCGACGTCATCATAGAAATCATCAAAAACGCAAAGAAATAAACCGATAAAGATATGTTAGAAACCATTCTCGCCATAGCCGGCAAGCCCGGACTGTACAGACTCGTGAGCAGAGGCAACCGCAGCCTCATCGTGGAGACCATCGACAAGGCCAAAAGGCGCATGCCCGCCTTCGGCACCGACCGCATCATCTCGCTGGCCGACATCGCCATGTACACCGACAGCGAAGAGGTGCCCCTGCGCCAGGTGCTGAAAAACATGCTGGAGAAAGAAGGCGGCAAGAAAGCCTCCATCGACATCAAAAAAGCCTCGAAGGAGGAACTCGCCGAATACGTGGGCGAAGTGCTCCCCAACTTCGACCGCGACCGCGTGTTTCCCAGCGACATGAAGAAGCTGGTGCAGTGGTACGACATCCTGGTGGAGAACGGACTCACCGACTTCGACGAAGCACTCAGGGAGACCGAGGGCGACAACATCGACAGCCGCAAAGCCTGAAGCATGGAGCGACTGCCGGAGAATCTCATCTTCGACCTGGGCGGCGTGCTCATCGACCTGGACGTCGAGCGTATGTTGCAGGGCTTTAAGGGCGTGGGGCTCGACCCTCGCCTGTTCATGGCCGAAAGCAGCGAAAGCGGCGCCACCACCGTGTGCGAAGGCATGAGCGTGGGGCGGCTGCTCTCCGACTACCAGACGGGCGACATCACGACCGAAGAACTCCTGGCCACCATCCTGCCCCAATGCCGGCCCGGCACGACGGAGGACGAACTCATTGAGGCCTGGAACCGCTGTCTCGTGACGATTCCCCGCGAGCGCCTGGAGACCGTGCGCCGATGGCGCGAAAAGGGCCACAGGACCTACATGCTCTCCAACACCAACGACCTGCACTGGCGCTACATCGCAGCCAACTGCTTCGGCGGCGAAGGACTCACGCTGGAGGACTGCTTCGACGGCGTGTTCCTCTCCCACGAGATGCATCTGGCCAAGCCCGACGCCGAGATCTACCGGAGCGTGCTCCGGACGCTGGGCGTCAGAGCGGAGGACTGCTGGTTTGTGGACGACGCGCAGGTGAACGTGGAGGCCGCACGCAAAGAAGGCCTGCAGGCCGACTGGCTCGACGTGAAAAACGAAGACCTCACGGCGATGATGGCGCGGAAGAGTGGAGAGTGGAGAGTGAAGAATGAAAAATGAAAAGTGAAGAGTGAAAAATGAAAAGTGAAGAGTGAATTTTGGACAAAATGCGGAAATAGCGCAAAAACTTTCACATTTCACATTTTACATTTTATATTTTATTTGTACCTTTGCACCCGCATTTCACGCAACGAGAGTGTGATGATAGTATAAAACAAAGTAACACAAACAAAAAACAAGAAAAATGAAAAGCATTGACGTGAAGGGCGCACTGCGCGCCGAGACCGGCAAGAAGGCCACCGCAGCGCTGCGCAAGCAGGGCGGCATCCCCTGCAACCTGTATGGTGAAAAGAAAGACAAGGACGGCAAGCCCGAAGCAGTGAGCTTCTCCGTGACCGCCGACGAGGTGCGCAACCTCGTATATAGCCCCGACATTTTCGTCGTAAACCTCAACATCGAAGGCAAGGAGTGCAAGGCCGTGATGAGAGAACTGCAGTTCCACCCCGTCACCGACCAGCTGCTCCACATCGACTTCTACGAAGTGACCGAGACGAAGCCCATCGTGATGGCAGTGCCCATCAAGCTGAACGGTCTGGCAGAAGGCGTACGCGCCGGCGGTAAGCTGGCCGCCAATGTGCGCAGCCTCAAGGTGAAGGCTCCCTACAACGCCATTCCCGAGAAGCTCGACATCGACGTGACCGGGCTCGGTCTGGGCAAGACCATCAAAGTGGGCGAACTCAAGTTTGAGGGTCTGGAGATGATCACCAGCCCCAGCGTAGTGGTATGTCAGGTGAAGATGACACGTAACGCCAAGAGCGCTGCTGCCGCTGCCGAAGCATAAAGATGAAGTATCTGATTGTCGGACTGGGCAAC
>CADAVI010000104.1 GCA_902791295.1 uncultured Bacteroidales bacterium
CAGCGGCACCATACACAGCCAGTGGGCCTGGGGCAACGGCGCCGCACTGCCCTCGGAGGCCTACAAGATGAAGTTTCAGAACCGCGTGCTGCAGTGCATCAACGACTACGCACCCGACATGCTCTACTTCGACGACACCGTGCTGCCCTTCTACGGCTGCGACGAGAGCATCGGCCTCAACATACTGCAACACTTCTACAACACCAGCGCCGCACAACACGACGGACAGCAGCAGGTGGTGCCTATGGGCAAGATACTCGACGAGAGTCAGAAGGAGGCGCTGCTGTGGGACGTGGAGCGCGGCATCCCCGACCGTCCGCAGGCCAAATACTGGCAGACCTGCACCTGCATCGGCGACTGGCACTACAACATCAACAACACCAACTACAAGAGCGCCGAGCAGGTGATCTCCATGCTTGTGGACATCGTCTCCAAAAACGGCAACCTGCTGCTCTCCGTGCCCATCCGGGGCAACGGCACCATCGACCAGAAGGAGCGCAACGTGCTCGCCGGCATCAAGGCCTGGATGGACGTCAACAGCGAGAGCATCTACGGCACACGCCCCTGGAAGACCTTCGGCGAGGGTCCGCTGGCTGAAGCCGTCAATCCCATCAACGAACAGGGCTTCAACGAGGGCAACAACTACTCCAACAAGGACGTGCGCTACGTGCAGAAGGACGGCAAGGTCTATGCCACCATCATGCGCTGGCCCGCTGCGGGCGCCTTCACCTTCAAGGCCTTCTCCGTGATGGCCGAGAGCTATAGCGGCAAGGTGAAGGAAGTGGAGCTGCTCGGCCACGGGAGCGTGACGTTCAGCCAGGATGCCGGAGGACTCACCGTGGACATACCCGGCGAGCACAGCAACAGCATTGCGCCCGTGATGCGCATCACCTTCGATGACGGGCAGCAAAGCATCAGCGAACTGCTCGCTCAGGCCATAGACGAGACGGAGGCTGTGTGCACAGCGCTGGAGCAAGAATGCAGCGACATCAACACGGGCAAGTACAGCACCACGGCTCTGGCCGCCCTGAAAGAGGCCCTGGCACAGGCTAAAACGGCGGACCCCGCGGACGAGGAGGCCGCAAGCGCAGCACTCAGCAGCCTGCGTGAAGCCTATCAGGACTTCATGAGCAAGGGGGTGAACGAAGGCGGCGTCTTTAACCGCACGATGGACGAGAACCTTACCGCCGACGTGCTGGTCGAGGCGGAGAACTTCTCCGGAACGCTGGGAGGCCGCTACGGCAAGCTGGACAACTGGATCTCGGAAAACTACAGCATCGACAAAGGCAGTGAGGGCGTGCGCAACGGACTGGACAACTACGGCAACAAAAGGGGCATCTCCATCGGCGTGTGGGACGACCGCGACGCCAACGAGGGCGATATCAGCAATGCCCGCATCTACCGTAAGGTGCATCTGGACGAGGGCATCTACTACTTCGGCGCAGCCTACAACTCGCTCTACGGCTGCAACAACAAAGCCTGGCAGTTTGTCTCACGCGAGCTGCTCGCCACGGACGACATTCCCGAGAAGAGTCTGGCCTGCTATCAGGTCAACACCGCCAAAGAGGGCAGCGAGCTCTACGGACTCTATGTGGAAATCAAAGAGGCGGGGGATTACTTTCTGGGATGGCAGGCCGACATGAACAACGGCGGCACACAGCAGGAGTTCCGCGCCGTCAAGACGGTATTCTACAGCGTGGCCGAAGAGGACCTTCGCCCCGTGAGGGAGAAACTCGCCGAAGGGGGATGGGAGAAGATGGACGCCACCCCCGCGGACATGAACTTCGACGAATATTATTTTGCCCTCGTGGAGCATAATGAAGAATTGCCCGTCGTAGCCCGCCCGCACGACGACAACGGCAAAAACTGGGGCAACGTGTATGTGATGACTTATGACAACAGCGGCAACCCGTGCAAGAATCCCTGCGACGCATGGATGATTGAAGCCTTCGACGCCGACGGCAAGCCCGCCGCAGGGTCCGCTGCGAAAAACTGGATTCTGACCTGCGTGGCAGAGCAAAACCGCCAGTTCCGCACCGAAGGCTGGAGCAAAACCGTGTGGCAGACCTACAGCGACTTTGGCGGCTCGAAGGGAGACAATGACAGCAACCGCAGGCTCGCCTTCGTTGCTCCCGAATACAGTGAGGAAAAAGGATGGGCGCTGAAGAACTTCACATCCGGGGCCTATATCGGCGCATGGGACAACGTCGTGGAAGACGGTCAGGAATTCGCAGCCAACAAGTCGGAAAGCTCGGCTGCGCATCTGGACATCTACCGCATCCTGCGCAGCGATTGGATGAAGCAGTATGACAAGCTGGAGAAGGCAACGGAAGACAACCCCGTTAACATTTCCTATCTCATCAACAACCCGAGCTTCGAACGCTACGACGAGCAGGGTAAGCCCATCGCCTGGGTCTCGGAGGGAGAGGGCGTCATCGAAAAGGGCTATCTCCCGGGCTGCGACAGCAAGCTCTACATGAACAACTGGCAGTCGAGCGGCCGGCTGAGCGACCGCAGCGTGAGCCAGACGGTGTACAACCTGCCGGCCGGCAAATACCGCCTGACGGCCTACAGCATGTGCAGTGCCGACGGAGCCCTGCTGTTTGCCGGAGAACAGACGGCAGAGATGAAGCATGAGGGCAATGCCGACACAAGTCTCGACTTCGAACTGACTGAAAAAACGAATCTGACGGTCGGCGTTCGCCTGGCCAACTATGGCAGCAACAACTTCAAGTTTGACAACATCCGCCTGTTTTATCTCGGCGGCAACGGAGTCCCCGATGCCGTGAGCGAACTGACCACCGGAACACAGCAGGCGTCCGCTCCTGCCTACTACACAATCTCGGGTCTGCGCCTGCCCAAAGCGCCCGTCAACGGCCTCTACATCGAAGTGAAGGATGGCGTGAGCCGCAAAATAACACGCTGACAACACTCATTTTCATCTTTAGTCATGAAAAAGCTCCTGTTGCGGGTATTTCTCATTATTTTCCCGGCCGTTTATGCCTTTGCGGGAGTAAAGAGCCCCGACGGACGACTTGAAGCGTTCGTGGAGCAGAAGGACGGAAATACGTATGTCGTCCTGAAAGAGGGCACGGGCCGGGAGCTCGTGCGCACCCGAACCGGCTTCACCACCGCAGGGGAAGACTTCTCCGCCGGACTTCGCCTTCTGTCGCTGACGGAGGGCGAAACGCTGATAGAGAGCTACACCGCCCTGCACGGCAAATGCCGGCAAATCCGCCATCCCTACACCCGCTGCGAGGCCTCGCTGGAGAGCCGCAGCGGCAGCCCCCTGCGCATCGAAATGCGCCTCTTCAACGACGGACTGGCATTCCGCTATCTTCTGGACAACGCAGAAGGGAAACACCTGGAATTTACCGGAGAGGAGACGGCCTACACGCTGCCGTCGGCCTCGCGGCGCTGGCTGCAACGCTACGTCACCAGCTACGAGGGCGACTTCCCCCTGCAGGATGACGCCGTCCGTCAGGGCGCATGGGGCTACCCCGCCCTCTTTCAACTCCCGGGGGACCGCTTCGCGCTGATTACGGAGGCCGGCCTCACCCGCAGCTATTGCGCCACACACCTGGACAACAGCGCCGATGCCGCCGTCTATCGCGTGGTTTATCCCAATGCAGCCGAAGGCAACGGACAAGGCGCAGTGAACCCCGTGTGGGAGGGTGCATGGTCGTCGCCCTGGCGCACCGTCATCGTCGGCACACTGGCCGACATCGTGGCCTCCACCATGGTGGACGACGTCTCCCCCGCCCCAACGGTTAACTCTCAACTGTCAACTCTCACCTGGATTACCCCCGGCCGCGCATCCTGGGTGTACTGGGCCTACAATCACAGCACCAAGGACTTCCAAAAGTGCAAGCAGTATGTTGATCTCGCCGCCGAGATGGGATGGGAGTATGTACTCTTCGACTGGGAATGGGATGCCATGACCAATGGAGGCAAACTCGAGGACGCCGTGGCTTATGCTCTCTCCCAGAATGTCAAGCCCTGGATATGGTACAACTCCGGCGGCACCCACACCGGCGTGCGCGCCACACCGCTTGACCGCATGCTGACCCACGAAAACCGCATGGAGGAGTTCACCTGGCTCAAGAGTCTGGGCGTGGCGGGCGTCAAAGTGGATTTCTTCGAAAGCGACAAGCAGCAGATGATCGGCTATTATCTCGACATTCTGGAAGACGCTGCGGCGTTTGAGATGATGGTTAACTTCCACGGATGCACGCTGCCCCGAGGCTGGAGCCGCACCTACCCCCATCTTATGTCACAGGAGGCCGTCTACGGTGCGGAGCAATACAACAACGCGTCATATATGACCGCCAACGGCGCCCGCATCAACTGTCTGCTGCCCTACACCCGCAATGCCGTGGGACCGATGGATTACACGCCCGTGACGTTCACCGATTCTCAACACCCCCACCGCACAAGCTTCGCACACGAACTGGCGCTCTCCGTTGCCTTCGAGTCGGGTGTGCAGCACTGGGCCGATCGCCCCGAAGGATTTCTAACGCTGCCCGAAGAAGCCCGCCGCCACATGGCGCAGGTGCCCGTCGTGTGGGATGAGACGCGTCTGCTCAGCGGCTACCCCGGCGAATCGTTCGTCGTGGCGCGCCGCAGCGGCGAGAGATGGTATGTGGCCGGACTGAACGGAGAGGACGAGGCGAGAGAGATGCTCATCGTGCCCGACTTCCTTCCCCAAGGCTTATTCGATGTCACCGTCTTTGCCGACGGCGCCACGCCGAAGGAGATTGCCGTTACCCACCGCAACGTCGGTGCCCGCAATCTGCTCAGGATGCACTGTCTGCCCCGGGGCGGTTTCCTGCTGTCGTTCGTCAAACAATGAAAAACGAAGGCCACCCGTCTATCGGGAGGCCCTCATCCGGAGTCGGTATTCCTGCGGCGTGACACCGCAAATCTTGCGAAAGAGACGGATGAAATACGACTGGTCGCTGAAGCCCGTGGCAAAGGCTATTTCCTTGACCGGACTGTCGGTGGTAAGCAGCTGGGCACGCTCCGCCTTCTTACGGTTGACATACTGTATGGGCGAGAGGCCAACCTCCCGCTTGAAGAGACGAATCAGATAAGGCGACGAGAGGCAGGCCACATCGGCCAAAGATTTCATGTCGACATCGGCGTCGATGTGACAATGGATGTAGTTCATCACCCGGCTCAACCGCTCGTCCTGCAGCCAGAAACGCGGCGTGGCCTCACGCATGAATCGGGAAAAGAGCGTCAGCATCGCGCCACGCAGCGCCATCTTTTCCCAAAGGGCCATGTCGCTGTAACGCTGCACAAAATCGGTGAACGTGGCGGTATTGTCGTAAAACGTGGGGTCGCTGGAAGGAAGTCTAGTCTCGGGATATTGGCGGCACATGCGCTCAAAGAGTTGCTCGTCACCCTCCTGCGCCTTCACCTCGGAGGGAAAGTCGTAGAGCTCCATGACGTCCATCTCCTTTTTCACACCCTCGTACACGTGCAGATAGTAGTGGGTGAAGAGTCCGTCGCATCCGTAGGAGTGCAGCATGTAGGCCGGCACCATGTAGAGATAGCCGGGGCGCAGACGCACACTGCGCTGCGGCAGATACAACGTCGCCTCGCCCTCAGTGACGTAATAGATACGCGTGAAAGGCGAGGAAACGTTTTTCCAGTTCCAGTTGCCGTTAAGCCTCGCGATGCCCACATTGAGCATCAGGAAACTCATGGACTCTATGGGTATCTGCATCAATTGTCAATTATCAATTATCAACTGTCACCTATTTCAGAAACTTCTCCAGCTGGGCCATCTCCTCGCGGAACTCGGCCGGATTGAAGCCGTGGCCGGCACCGGGAATGACGTGCAGGCGGGCGCCTTTGGCATAGAGCTGCACGGCGCGGCGCGAATCGTCCATCGACACCACGCGGTCTTTGTCGCCCTGCACGATGAGCACCGGCCCGCGATAGGCGCCGATGAGGTCCATCGGATGCATGTCGTGAATCTCCTCAAAGAAGCGGCGCCCCATCTTCACGCCCCACAGCTCGGTGACGTCCTGAATGTCCTCCACGCGCGGATAGCGCTGGCGCCAGTTGTCGGGAATGCAGAGCGCGGGGAACACCAACACCAGACGGTTCACCTCCTCCTTGAGGTCGGCCGCCGTGAGCGCCGACACCAGTCCGCCCTGGCTCTCGCCGACGAGCACCACCTGATGGCCCTTGGCGCGGAAATGGCGCACGATGGCCTTGAGGGCACTCACCTCGTCGGGGATGGACATATTGAGCGTGTTGCCGTCGCTGCGGCTGCGCGCCGAGCCGCAGGGGAAGTCGAAGGTGTAGCAGCGGTAGCCCAGACGCGCCATCGTGTCGAAATAGTTGCGGCCGTACTCATGACTGCCGTTGAAGCCGTGCGCGATGACGGCCACGGGGCCTTTCGCCTTAGCCCCTGCGGGTGTGAAGAGTTCGCCGAAGATGCGGCGCGGGCCGTCCTCAATCCAGAGTTCCTCGGTGGATGCTGCGGCTTTGGGCTGCGGCTTCCAGTTTTTATGCATGAGCGTGAAGTCCTCGTAGCCGGAGAGGTCGCCGTCGACGAAAAGCTTCTCACCGGCCTCGTCGCGTCCCTTCAGCTGCCAATCGAGCCAGGCGCGCACCATGCGGCTGTTGGCGCCGCCGAGAGGCTCCTCGTAGGTGCCGCCGTGACCGCTGCGTGTGTTGTCGGCCAAGAAGACGGGCACCTTCCTGATGGCCTTATAGTCCATCTGCGCATTTTGCCAGGCCACATCGGAGGTGCCGCCGACAAGGTAGAGAATGGGGGCGTGGAGATTCTTCAGCGATTTGGCGCTGGCGTCGGCCATCGTCATCTTGCCCATGCCGGCATTGAGGATGATGTACGTCTTGAGGCGGGCATCGCCGGCATTGGCCAGAATCTGCGCGCCGCCGCACGAATGACCGGCACCGGCAATGCGGTCGGCGTCGAGCCTGCCGTAGTAGGGCGAAGAGGGGTTGACGGTCTGCTGACTGATCCAGTCGAGCGCCTGCTGCACGGCGGAGGAGGGCGTCGGGCGGTCGAGTTCGTGGCGTGCCGACATCTGCATCTCGCCCACAGCGACCACGACGTAGCCGTGAGAGGCGAGGTCGGAGAGCATATTCTCATAGCCGATGCTGGTGTCCATGCAGCCGCCGTTGCAGAAGACGAGCACGGGGAGCGGCCTGCGCTCGCGGCCCATCGCGGCGTCGAGGTTAAGCGGACGGTAAACGGTGAAGCCGGGCAGCGACTTCTCGCTGACGGCCACCGCCGTGTGGCGACCGCTGCCGCCGTACTCCACCACCTTCAGACGCTCGAAGGAGAGGGAGGCATCGTCGTGCTTCAAGTGACGGGCGAAGAAGGCGTCGAGCGCCGGACGTGTGAACTCCAGCTGCTGGTCGAAGGCCACGCCGTGCTGGCCGTGCACCTTGACGTAGTCCACCGAAGCGCCGGCCTGCTGCATCTTGCGCACCCAGTCGCCCGTGAGGACGGGGCGCACAAGGGGGTCTTCCCCACCCTGCATGACGAGGAAGGGCACGGGGCTCTTGCCGATGTAGCCTATGGGCCACCACTCCGTGTGGTCGGCCCACTCGCCGGCACGTCCGATCTCCGTCGGAGGCGCACCGCCGGCAGCGCAGGCCACACCGGCCGTGAGGCCCGCCATGAGCGAGAGGTGGCCGCCGGCAGAATGGCCGAAAGTGCCGATGCGCGCCGAGTCGATGCCGAGACGCCGGGCGTTGTCCTTCATCCAGCGCACGGCTGCGCGCACATCCTCGATGCAGGCCGGCATGGGGGCCTCCTGCACGAGGCGGTAGTTCATGTTGCAGACAACGTAACCCTTGAGGGCGTAGTCAATCATGAGGGCACGATAGACAAAGTCGTTCTTGGAGCCTGCGCTCCAGCCGCCGCCGTGGATGATGAGGATGGCGGGGCGACCGCTTTGGGGTCCGAAGAGAGGCTGCGCCAGGTCGAGCACGGTGGAGGGCCCCACATCGCTGCGATAGGCCACGTTTTCAGTCACTTTGATTTCGCGCTCGCCCCCGGCAAAGGCCGCGAGCGAAAGAAAAGCGGAGAGGAGGAAAAAGAGCTTTTTCATTATGGTTGTGTTTTTGGGGATAGATTATAGGCGGGATCGCTCTGAGGGGCGCACACGAAGAGGGCGTCGTTGAGCCAGCCGTAGGGGCTGTCGGAGGCCGTCTCGAAGCGGGGTGCCGCCATAAAATAGGCGGGCGCGGCGATGCCCAGGTTGCGCACATGGATTGTGATGCCGTCGTCGGTGCGGATGCAATAGACGGCCTCGAGCTCGGTGCGCGCTCCGTTGCCCAACTGATAGTCGGCGCCGCCGGGAAGCACAGTGCCACGAAGGCGCGGGCCCTCGAAAGTGCCGCCCATGATGGGCACGACGGTGCGGCGGCCGTGGGGCGTTTCGCCTGCAGAAAAGACCTCGCCGAGCGTCACGCGCAACTGCATGA
>CADAVI010000105.1 GCA_902791295.1 uncultured Bacteroidales bacterium
GTGGGTCGGCACGCCGGGAAACGGCACGTCGTCGGGCACCAGGATGATGGGCATGTCGCCCTCGTCGTGGCGGCGGCTGAAGTTCATGCCGTTGGGGTCGTTACTGGAGAAAATGTTCACACTTATTGTATTCTTTTTCATCGTCTGTATTCTATGTCGCTGAGGTCGTGGGGATCGATGAGCCTGGAGCGGTCCACGCGTCCTTTGATGCCTCTGATGCTGCCGCTGGAAGTGAACTGCCACATGATGAAGCCGAGTTCGTCATTCATCTTGGGCATCTCGTCCTGGTAGCACGCAATGATGTATTTATAGTCGGGGAAGATCCCCATGAGATATTTGTGGTAGAAGTTGGTGTAGGTGTAGAGCAGGGGCTTCACGCCGTAGATTTCCTCCACGCCTTTGACGAAGGCCTTCAGGCGGTTTTGCCATTCGCGGATGTTGCCCGTCTGCCAGCGGCGGCGTCCGCGCCGTATCTGCGGCACCGATTCGATGTCCACGATGGGCAGCAGCGACTGCACGCGCGGATCGCTCGTGTTGCGGAAGTTGGCCAGCTGCTCCTGTGCGCTCACGGTGGGAGAGAAGAAGTGATACACGCCGACGGGCAATCCCAGGCGGCGGCACTCCTGCAGGTTGCGCCTGTAGGTGTTGTCCTGCAGCTTGCCGCCTTCGGTGCATTTGAGATAGACGAACCGCACGCGGCTGTCGCGGGCCACCTCGTCCCAGTTAATCTGTCCCTGATAGTGCGACACGTCGATGCCGAAGACGTCGCCGGGACGCCGTTCTCCCGAGCGTCTGCCGGGACGGCATTCCTCGATGGCCCGCACTTTGGGCTCGGGCACACTGGGGTAGGGCAGCGGGTCGCTCTCGGGCAGCATCATCTGCGCTCCGGCCCCGAGGGGCAGAGCGAGCATCAGCGCCGAGAGGCACTTTTTCAGCAGGTTTCGCCGAGATACTTCCATGTAAAATTCTTGCTGGCGGCTGCCGGCATCTGACTTCTCTCGTCCACGTCGGGATTCTGTCTCACGTGCTCCACCATGCGGTCGTAAGCTTCGCGTCCGCTCCTGGCTTTCACACGAGCCTCCAGGGCGTCGTTGTAGTAGAAACACTTCTTCGTGTCCGGATTGGCCACGATGCGCTGGAAGCTGAGTCGGCATTCATACCATCCCTCCTGCTCAATGTCGAGCCCCTTGGGGGCGGCTTTCTCTTCGGCCGACTCGATGTTCTTCTGGTTGTTGGCCTTGAACTCCTCGAGCGTGTTCACTGTTGTCTTGATGATGAGAAAACTGCGGTGGTTGGGCATGAAGATTTTCTTGCTGCCCTTCTGGTCGGTGGTGAAGTAGGCCGTCAGCTGCTCCATGCAGTTGTCGTCCATCTCCACGCCGGGCAGAGTGCCGAGGAAGTCCGTTGCCTCTTTCAGATTGTCCACCAGGGTTTCGTTTTCGAAATATCTTACGTAGTACTTCATAATGCTTGGATAAATATAATCAAAAAAGCGCGGCAAAGATACGAAATATTTCTGATTTTTTCGTACTTTTGCACCCGCTTTAGATGATTAAAGGCCGAATTATGCACAAAATCATATCTTTCCTGCGCCAATGGACGCTGCCCGTGAGCATGACGGCGGGCGCTCTGACCTATTTTCTGCTTCGTGCGCTCCCGCTCTCGCGGCAGACACACGATGCGTTGCTTTCCGTCTCGTCTTTCGTGATGCCGGCGCTCATCTTTGCGATGCTGGCGCTCACGTTTCTCAAGGTCGATGTGCGCGATCTCCGTTTCCGTCCCTGGCAGCTGTGGGGGCTTCTGCTGCAATGCTCGCTTTGGGTCGTTACGATACTGCTGATGCTTATGGTTGGCGCTGACAGTCAGTGGCTTGTGCATCTGCTTGCGGCTTTTGCCCTCTGCATGATTACGCCGACGGCGACGGCTGCTGCCGTTGTCACCTTCAAGCTCGGAGGCAATCCCGGCACGCTGACGTTCTACACCGTGATGATAAATCTCGCGGCTTCGTTTTTCATCTCGCTGCTGGTGCCGCTGCTGTGGTCCGGCCAGAGTTTTGCCGCGTCGTTCTGGATGATTCTCTGCCGCGTGTTTCCGCTGCTTTTCGGACCTTTCCTTCTGGCGCAGTTCATCCGGCGTGTTTCCCCGCGTCTGCAGCGTCTGTTGACGTCCGTTCCCGATATGGCCTTCTATCTCTGGACGGTCGCTCTGGCTCTGGCCATCTGCGTCACGGTGCGCAACATTGTGCTCTCGGGCGCCACCTGGCTCACGCTGTTGGTTATGGCAACGGGCAGTCTTTTGTCATGTATTCTGCAGTTTGGCGTCGGCCGTCTTTTGGGCCGCAGGTGGGGCGATGTCATTGCGGCTTCTCAGGCTTTGGGGCAGAAAAACACGGCCTTTGCCATCTGGGTGGGTGCCACCTTCATGGATCCCGTTACGAGCGTTGCCGGCGGTTTCTATGCCATCTGGCACAATGTGTGGAACTCCGTGCAGCTCCGCCGCAGGATAAAATCCTAAATCTTGCGCCCCCACGGGAGAATTTTTCCGAGCCCACGGGAAAGTCAAAATAGCGACAGACGAGAAGTGAGAGCCGTCAGTCGGGGCGGGAGAGGGTTTTGTCAAGAAAATGGTTTGATAGCAACCTTGTCAGTAAACTGTCAACTTTTTCAGGAGAAGACACAAAACCGTAATTTGCTTGCTTGCGTAATTTGCGTGGGTAAATTCCAGGCAAATTGATGGCGGTTTTTACGGCTTTTGTGCGTGAGAATCAAAAACTTTTCTGTACTTTTGTCGTATGAGACGTCACCTTTTGTCTTTCTGACTTGTTATGTTAGTGACCAAGGTCGAGAAAACAAAAGTATAAACCAATAAAAAACAAGACTATGAATTTAAATCTTTTACCGGAAATGATCGTTAAGATCTTTTTTCTCATCGGTGTTGTTGCGCTTCCCGTCTTAATCGTTTGGCTGAACAACCGCAGGAAAATCAACGAGGCCAACCAGCGCACGCAAATCGTGCTGGCCGCCGTAGAGAAAAATGCAGAGACGGACGTCGAGGATTTGCTCCGGCAGATGGCGCCGCAGAAGACGTTGCTGAAAGAAAAACTGCTCACCAAACTGCTCTGGGGCAGCATCCTCACCCTGTTGGGCCTCGCATTAACCGCCTTTGGCTGCTATCTTATTGCTGGCAGGGGTGATGAGAGAAACCTGTTTATCCTCTTAGGGCCGTTTATCATGCCTGTCGGCATCGCCTTCCTGATTAACTACTATGTCGGCAGAAAGATATTGGCCAAAGAGATTGAGGCAGAGCAGAATCAACTGTTGAAGCAGGCGTAAACAAGTGACACGCGAAGCATTCATATCGCTGGTGGAGCGCGAGCAGGAGTCTCTCAGAGGTTTCTTGCTCGCCCTCTGCTGCGGCAACAGGAGCGAGGCTGACGATGTGGCGCAGGATGCACTGGTGAAGGCTTATCTCTCTTCGACTGGCTATCAGGACAAGGGCCGTTTCCGCTCGTGGCTCTTCAAGATTGCCCACAACACTTTCCTCAACCACAAGGCCAGTCTGCGCACGACGGAGAGCATCGACGAGGCCCGTACGCTGGCGGGAGACGGCGGGGCGGACAGCGCTTTCGAGCACCAGAGCCTCTATCTGGCCCTGCGTACGCTGCCGCCCAAAGAGCGTTCGGCCATCACGCTCTATTACCTCAACGGATATGACATCAGGGAGATAGCGGCAATCACCGACGCCTCGGAGGACGCTGTGAAGAAACAACTCTCCCGGGGCCGCGACAAACTTAAAGAGAAACTGAAGATATGACAAAAGATAAAGCCCTTGAGGAACTGTTCCTCGCCCAAAAGCCGCAGTTCGACGACAATGCCGCCTTCATGGCCAGCCTTACGCGTCGTCTGGATGCCGTCGAGTTCGTCAGGCAGCACCAGGAGGCCACCATCCGCCGCTACAGGATGGCGATGGTTGTCACGTTCGTTGTGGGCATCGTCTGCGGCGGTGTCAGCGTGGCGTGGCTTCTTTCGTCGCCTGTCGATGTACCGCTCTTTGCCCTCGATGTGCACAGCGAGGGGCTGTTGTGGCTTGCAGAGAACGCCCGCCTCATCCTCGCCGCCGCGCTCTCGCTCTTCATGACGCTCAGCGTCATCAGCATCATCAACAACGTGATGGAGATTATAAGCTCCCGCCAAAGTCTTCTTGCGCGCTAACTGGCTTTCCAAAAACCGCAGAATTGCGGCCTGCGAAAGATTTGCGAAACGTTTATTTAGTGTTTCTGTCCCCCGATAACGGGGGAAATGAAGGGGGTCAAGAATGAAGCTTGCTTCAATTCTGCCGAGCGTGAGAAATGTCTATGGAGCGAAGCTTCATGAACATTTTTTAAGCAAATTACGGCGGTTTCCTGAATCAGTTGACACAATCAAAAATGTCGTACTGGATTTGTTGACACAACATTTTTGCATTTTCGTGAAGCTTCGCTCCACAGACATCCTACTCGTCTCGGCAATGACCAAACAAGCTTGTCATTGCGCTCGACTCGGGCGGATGTTCGCATTTTCGTTTTTTGAAAAATTAGGAGTGGATTTCAAGAAAATCTGGTCCAATTAATTGTAGTTTCGGAGAAAAAGTGTATTTTTGCAATTTCAGAATGCTCTCTGAGGAAAAAAGAATAGAAGAAATTATATAAAAATCAAAGATATGGATATGAGTTTAAAGGATCTTTTGCAAAGCGATGAGATTTATTCGACTGATCCGGCCGATTTATTTAATCGTCTGGCAGATACGTTATTAAACAAATGCATCATCAGAGTAAACGGCAAAGTTTACCGTATGCTAGAAATAGAGTTCTACTTATTATTCTTCGACTCATAAGGATTTAATCACTTATCCGCGTGAAGAAAAAGGCGGGAACTGGTTCTTTCACCAAAGTGGTGTTGATATTTGCTTTAAATCCAAATGCGATAGAGATGGAGCTCACTTCTCGTTAGCCGAATCAAACCAATTTGGTGGCATTCTTATAAGGAGCATACTTGAAATTGGCAATGATCTAAAATACCATAAAGACCTAGAGCTTGTACATGGTCCTATGAAATGTGTAGATGTCCTCTTTAAATCTTTTGGGGCGCTAGATGATAATAGATGTGAGAGCCAAATACCATATATTGATGAGTGTGTGTTGCCAGAGAGGGAGATTGTGATGCAAACACAACGTCATATTCCGGCCAAGAGTGGAGCAAGGAAAAAAATTGAAAACATTTTGTCGTCTACATATAAAACGGAAAAAGATAAGATAAATGAAGTTGATGTAGAATCGTTTGCAAAATATATAGAGGAAAACACATCTTACACATATCGATACTATATAGAACCGAAGAATGATAAATTATGGAAGAATTATAATGCAAAACC
>CADAVI010000106.1 GCA_902791295.1 uncultured Bacteroidales bacterium
CTCATGGATAGGTAAGGAAATGGGGCAGAGCGGATGCGTCACCTTCGACCAGGAGCGCATCAACAAGTTTGCCGACGCCACGCTCGACCATCAGTGGATACACACCGACCCCGAGCGCTGCAAAAAGGAAAGCCCCTTCGGGCAGACCATCGCGCACGGCTATCTCTCGCTGGCCGTATTGCCTTATCTGTGGAATCAGATTGTGGAGGTGCACAACCTTGAACGCATGATGAACTACGGGCTCGACAAGCTGAAATACGCACAGCCCGTGCTCTCCGGCCAGAGCATCTATATGAAAACCAAAATGGTGGATTGTCAGAACCTCAGAGGTGCCATCAAGACCACCATCCACGTGACAATGATTATCAAGGAGACCGAAAAGAAGGCTCTGGAGGCCGACGCCACCTTCATCTATTTCTTCAAATGAAACCCGTATTCATAGCCGGTCCCTGCGTCATCGAGTCGATGGACTGTCTCCGGGAAGTAGCCCGCGAGGTGAAGCGACTCAAGGAGAAGTACGACCTGGATATTTACTTCAAGGCCTCTTTCGACAAAGCCAACCGCACGAGCATCAAATCCTACCGCGGTCCCGGACTGGAGAAAGGGCTGCAGATGCTCGCCGACATCAGGGAGGAGTTCGGACTGCCTCTGGTGACGGACATTCATGAGAGCGCCCAGGCCGCTCCTGCCGGAGAGGTGGTGGACGTGCTGCAGATTCCGGCTTTCCTCTGTCGTCAGACCGATTTACTGGTGGCGGCATCGGCAACAGGTCGTGTGGTCAACATCAAGAAGGCCCAGTTCCTCTCGGGCGAAGACATGAAATATCCCGTGGAGAAGGTGCATGAGGCCGGAGGCCGCGAAGTGTGGCTGACGGAGCGCGGCAACATGTACGGATACAATAATCTGGCGGTGGACTTCCGCAACATCCCCGACATGCTGCGCTTCACCCCCCGCGTCCTGATGGACTGCACCCACAGCGTGCAGCGTCCCGGAGCCGCAGGCGGCAAGACGGGCGGCAACCGCGAATACGTGCCGATGATGGCGCTTGCAGCCAAAGCGTTCGGCGCCACCGGATATTTCTTTGAGACACACCCTGACCCTGACCACGCTCTGTCCGACGGGCCGAATATGCTCTTCCTCAGTGATTTGGAGAGCGTCATAAAGAGTTTGATATGAAGTCATACCAGGACATAGCCAGACGTTGTCTGAAGGATGAAGCAGCAGCCGTTACGGCGCTGATAAGTAATATTGATGCCGAGTTTGACAAGGCGGTGGAGATGATACTGAACTGCAAAGGCAAAGTCATCGTCACCGGAGTGGGGAAGAGCGGACACATCGGCGTGAAGATAGCCGCCACGCTCTCGTCCACCGGCACGCCGGCTTTCTACATCAATCCTTTGGACGTCTATCACGGCGACTTGGGCGTCATCGCCAAGGGTGATGTGATTATCGCCATCTCCAACAGCGGTCAGACCGATGAGCTGCTCCGCTTTGTGCCTTATATCAAGAACGAACGATTCCCTCTGATTGCCATGACGGGCAATCCCGATAGCCTGCTGGCGCGCAGCAGCGACTGTCATCTGAACTCGCACGTGTCCTCCGAAGCCTGTCCGCTGAATCTCGCACCGACGAGCAGCACGACGGCACAGTTGGTCTTGGGCGACGCACTGGCCTGTGCGCTGATGGAGGCGCGAGGCTTTAAGGACAAGGACTTCGCACGCTTTCATCCCGGCGGCTCGTTGGGGCGCAAGCTGCTCACAACGGCGCAGGACGTCATGCGCACGACGGATCTTCCCGTCATCTCTCCGACGCTGGCGCTCGGAGAAGCCATCCTGCTCATTTCCAAAGGCAAACTGGGTCTCGGTGTCGCCGTAGCCGACAACAGAATTGTGGGCCTTATCACCGACGGCGACATTCGCCGCGCCACAGAGCGCCACGGTGCAGCCTTCTTCGACATCCCCGTAGAGGAGGTGATGACCAAAACGCCCGTGATGGTGGGCCCATCTGCCAAAGTAGACGAAATCCTGACACTGATGCATCGCAAAAAGATTCATGCCGTACTAGTAGTTGATGAAGAAAAGCATCTTCTTGGTGTTGTTGACAATTTCGCTTGCGGCGAATAGTCAGTCAACCGACAGCATATTCTCCAGTTTCGACAGAGCGGGATTTCCCTGCTACAGCACGGACAGCGTACACATCATGAGCAACGGACGGGACAAGTTCGACGACCTGTTGCGTCACATTTCCCGGGCGCAGCAATATGTTCATGTGGAATACTACAAATTTTGGAACGACAGCATCGGCAACACGGTGCTTGAGGCGTTGGCCGAACGCGCCGCTCACGGTGTGGAGGTGCGTGTGCTTTTTGACGCCTTCGGCAACACGGGTAAAGCTCCAGGCTGCACTCCGGAGTTTCTGAGCAAATGGCGAGAGAAGGGTATCCGGATGGAGGTTTTCGACCCCGTCTCATTTCCGTGGATTGATTGCGCTCTTCATCGGGACCATCGCAAGATAGTTGTCATTGACGGGAAAATCTGTTACACGGGCGGCTTCAATGTGGCCGATTACTATATTCACGGAAAGAAAGAAATAGGCCCTTGGCGCGATATGCACATACGTATGCACGGCGAGGGTGTGGCGATGGGCTACGAGCGCCTCTTTGAGGATTTGTGGAACAAAACGTCGAAAGAAGGTCTGTGCAAATCCTCCGACAGCACAGCGGATAATGGCGAAGAAGGCATCAAAACCTATGTCGTCAGCCGCGAGCCCGGCAAGAAGAGCGCCAATATGCGCATCGCTTTCTCCACAGCCATCGACAGTGCACGGAAGCGTATCGTCATTGTGAATCCGTACACCATGCATTGCCGTCGGGTGCGTAAAGCCCTCTATCGGGCGCTCAAGCGCGGTGTGCGCGTACAATACATGACGTCATACGTCAGCGACCACAAATTCACCACCGACATGACGGGTGTGGAGATGCACCGTTTGGAGAAGAGGGGAGCGGAGATTTATCTCTATCACGGAGGATTCCATCACGACAAAGTGATGCTTATTGACGACACACTCGCTTCCGTCGGAACGGCGAACATGGATTGCAGAAGTATGAAGTTCGACTGGGAGGTGACGGCCTTCATGAAAAGTCCGGAGCTGACGGCGCGTCTTCAGCGCGTCTTTGACAACGACCTGCCCATGTCCACAAAACTGACAGAAGAGAATTATCCTTTGCTCTACACGCGGGGACAAAGGAGATTCGGCACGTTTATGAGATTGTTCAAGGGCGTCTTATAGCGTAAAGACGTCCAATGAGTCGATGGCGGAGAGGCCTTCCGTCTCAAGCATCTTACGGGCTTGGCGATAGACTTTCTCCAACAGTTTCAGCTGCTTGAGGCGCAGCGTGTCATCAGTAAAATTGCGTCGCACCCAGAAGCCCGTGATGCGTGTCTTGCGCATGACGGAGTCCGAAGGAACGACGTCTTTGGGATATTCAAAAAGGATGCGATGCTTTTCGGCTTTCGCCCATGAAGCATAGGGCTCCGGCAGTATCGCAGCGTCCAAAAGATTTTCGCGCAACATACGCATCCGCAGTTTCACGTTGTTGATTTGCGGACGATAGACATCCTGCTGGTTGATGCCGGCCTGATTCACCACGATGTTGCACAGTGTGTCCGCCAGACTCCAACGTGTGATGCCCACCATCTTTTCATGCAAATCTTTGAGCTTTTTTATCTTGCTTTTCCGGGAGACAATGAAACACCAGCGCCCCTCTGTGGGCAGCCACAGGGTGTCGGGTTCTTTCAGAATGGAATCGGTGGCAAAATGGGGAGTCTGCATGTGGTATTGCGCCAGACGGAAACTGTCTTCCCACGCCACATCCGCATGACGGAGCACGTAGGCTGTGTCGATGTCCATTAGGGCATCGTAGCGCAGCAGCTTCATCTTCAGTCCGAGCGTGTCGGCCAATCCGCGCTTCTCCGCCAGATACAGCGGCAGACAGTCTTCAACCGGCATCACGGCCACATAGAGCGTCGAAGAGTCGCGTCCGGCGGTATCAGAAAGCATGGCCTCCTGCCCGTTGCAGGAGGCCAATGCCCATAAAATGAGAATGGATAATTGGTGAATGAGCGACTTTCTCATCATCAATATATCACGTGTTATCGCGTTGTTTAACCCTTGATGGCTGCAACACCGGGAAGCACCTTGCCCTCGATAGCCTCGAGCAGAGCGCCGCCGCCAGTGGAGATGTAGCTCACCTTGTCGGCCAGGCCGAACTTGTTGACACAGGCAACGGAGTCGCCGCCGCCGATCAGAGAGAAGGCGCCTTCGGCAGTAGCCTTGGCAACAGCTTCACCTACGGCACGGGAACCGGCAGTGAACTCCTCGCACTCGAAGCAGCCGGCAGGACCGTTCCACAGAATGGTCTTGGCACCCTCGATAGCCTTGGCGAACTTCTCGCGGCTGATGGGGCCTGCATCCAGACCGTCCCAACCGTCTTCGATGGCGTTGGAGGGGAATACCTTAATCTCAGCGCCGGGCTTTACGGAAAAAGTGGAGAAGTCGTAACCGGTGCAGCAAACGGAATCCTCGCCGAGAACCAGCTCAACGCCGTTTTCCTTGGCCATCTTCTCAACGCCGAGGGCTACGTCCAGCTTGTCGAGCTCCACGATGGAGTTGCCGATTTCGCCGCCGTGAGCCTTCATGAAGGTGTAGGTCATGCCGCCGCAGAGGATGAGCTTGTCCACCTTGCCCAGGAGGTTCTCGATGATACCGATCTTGGTGCT
>CADAVI010000107.1 GCA_902791295.1 uncultured Bacteroidales bacterium
TAGTCGAGATGGGCCTCGATGCCCGCCTTACTGCGCATCTTCACCGTCCAGGAACCGCTACCGGTGGAAAGTGAAGTGACGTCGGTGGTGGATTCGCGCCACACGGCGTGCTGGTATTCCGTGTCGGTAGCGCGGATGGACACCGTGCGCGAAGCACCGCCGTTGACGCTCCAGGTGAGTGTGTTGCTGTTGGTGAGCCCCGCCGAGGCAAAAGACCATGTCAGCTGCACGCTGCCGGAAGCGCTGATGCCGGAGAAAGTGTAGGAGCGCTCGGCGCCGTCGGAGAAATTGTCGGCCGAGACGAGGCGGTTACCCACATGATACATGGCATATTCGTCCTTCTCTATGAGTTTGTGGCGCATCGCGGAGGTCGCAGTGCCACCCGACGCCGTGCCGGCTGAAACAGATGATATGCGGGTCGCTGCCCCCGTGCCGCCGTCGGGCGACACATCGCTCAGGAAGTAGCAGGCCTCGCGGGCATAGGTATTGAGCACACGCTTCGTGCCGTTCCACGACACCAGGCCGTTGCCCCAGAAGAACAGACTGCCGTCGGAAGCCTGATAGAGGGGAATCTCGGGAAGGTCGTCCATATCGGCGTCTGCTTTGAGCGAAGTGCTCTGAAGATGGCCGCCGTAGCCGTAGAGACGGACTCGGGAAATGTCGGCAAAACCGGCCTTTTGAATGAATGCCGGGGTGAGGCGATACATGCCGTCCTCCGTGAGGGTAATCTTCACCCAACGGCCACTGGCCATCGCACTGCGCGAAGCGTAGCGCTCAGAGGCCGCAACCGCCGCGGCTGCACGGGCCTGCGCCACACGGCTCAGAGAAAAACGGGCGCTGATCAGCCGCTGATAGAGGCCGTCGCGATAGACCAGGGGCAGACAATGCCAGGTGATGCGCCACTCGCCACGCACCTCATAGACCTCACTCTCCACGCGGATGTCCTCGCCGATGAGTTCGGCATAAGGCGCCACAAGGCGCGACTCAGCCTCCGAGAGCGGCTCAAACTCCGGATATTCCACGCTGACCTGCCAGGCGCCGCCCTCCCTCAACACCTCGGTACGCCGATACTCCGGCGCCACGGTGTCGAGACCTATCTCTGCCCAGTCGAGCGCCACGAAAGATGCGTCGCCTGCTGCCCGGGCCAGGAGGCTCAGACAAAAGAGCAAGACTATCATCGCACGGCGTTGCATCCTACAGTGGCATAGTGTACCTTCTCACTTAACGTTGAATGAGAGGATTTTATTGCCCTCAAGAAAACCTTCCAGATGGTCGTCAATCTGCACGGGTCCCACGCCTACGGGCGTACCGGTGAAGATAAGGTCGCCCGTCTTCAGCGTGAAATAGCTGGAAATAAAGCTGATAAGGCGATCAACAGAGTAAATCATGTCGCCCGTCCAGCCCTCCTGAACCGTCGTCCCGTTTTTCTCCAGGCGGAAATGCAAGTCCTGCACGTCGCCCGTCACAGGCACAAATTCGCCCACCGCGGCGCTGCCGTCGAAACCCTTGCAAAGATCCCAGGGTTTACCCTCGCGGCGGAGCCGCTCCTGAAGGTCGCGCGCCGTGAAGTCGATGCCCACCGTCACCTCATCGTAGTAGCGGCGGGCAAAGCGCTCGGAGATGCTGCGCCCCATGTGGGAGATGCGCACCACAAGTTCCGTCTCGTACTCGCAGCGCTTCGTGTAGTCGGGCAGGAAGAAAGGCTTGCCGCCGGTGAGCAGCGCGCTGTCGGTCTTGGTGAACACCACGGGGTCGTCGGGCACATAGGCCCGGCCGTCGAGTTCGCGTGTGTGCTCCAGGTAGTTCATGCCGATGCCGAATATCTTCATAAGAAAAAAGGAAAAGAAAAAGCCCCTCCCCTTTGCAGGGAGGGGCCGTTACGCTTATTAAATTACTGATTTATTCAGCTTTCAGAGTGAAGCGGCTCATGGCGGTCACCTTGAGCTCCTTGTCCACGCTCTGGAGATACTGAGCCACGGTCATTGTCTTGTCCCAGATATACTCCTGAGAGAGGAGGCAGTTCTCCTTGAGGAACTTGCCCACACGACCCTTGGCAATGTTCTCAATCATGGCAGCGGGCAGGTTGGCAGCCTTCTCTGCGCTGGTCTCGGCAATAATCTTCTTGGCCTTCTCAACGTCCTCGGCAGTGATCCAACCCTTAGCCATGTTGGACTCCATGTGATCTTCGGAATCCACGTGAGCGGGGTTGATGCCGGCCTTCTTGAGGGCAACCTCAACGGCCTTCTTCACCTGCTCTTCCTTGGTCTTCTCAACAGCCACGTTGTACTCGTTCTGCTTCACCTCCTCACTCACACCGCTCTCGTCGATGGCAACGGGGGAAGAAGAGGCAATCTGCATGGCCACGTTCTTGCCGCAGTCGCTGTCGCTGACGGGCTTGTTGAAAGCCACCATGGCGCAAAGACCGTTGCGGTTCATGTGGTTGTAAACAGCCACGTTGTCGCTCTCAATGAAGCTGTAGCCGTCGAGCTCCATCTTCTCACCGGTGATGCCGCTGCGGGCGGTCACGGCATCCTGCACGGTGCCTTCGCCCATGGGCAGAGCCTTCACCTCGTCGAGGGTCTTGCACTTGGCAGCGATGGCAGCGTCGAGGATATCCTGAGTCAGAGCCACAAAGTCGGCGTTGTTGGCCACGAAATCGGTCTCACACTTAAGGGCGATGATGGCGGCAAAGCCGTTTGCGCTCTTAACCAACACACAGCCTTCGGCAGCCTCACGGTCACTGCGCTTGGCAGCAACGGCGGCACCCTTCTTGCGGAGGTAAGCTACAGCGGCGTCCATATCCTCACTCTCGGTGAGGGCCTTCTTACAGTCAGCCAAGCCGGCTCCGGTCATCTCACGGAGCTTCTTGATTTCGGTCATCGTGAAGTTCATGCTTCTTCCTCCTTCTTTTCGGGTTCTGCTTCAGCAGCCTCCTCTGCGGGAGCCTCATCAGCCTTCTTGCTTTCCTTGGCGGGTTTCTCGTCCACCTTCTCTGCCTTGCGCTCATCGAGACCTTCCTGGATGGCTTTGCAGCAAACGTCGAGGATTACCTCGATGCTCTTGCTGGCGTCATCGTTGGCGGGAATAACGAAGTCCACGTTGTCGGGGTTGGAGTTGGTGTCCACCATTGCAAACACAGGGATACCCAGGCGGTTGGCCTCCTTAACGGCGATCTGCTCCTTGAGCACGTCCACTACGAAGAGGGCACTGGGCAGACGGTTGAGGTCAGCAATGGAGCCGAGGTTCTTCTCCAGTTTGGCACGCTGGCGGCTCACCTGGAGAATCTCACGCTTGGAGAGATTGCTGTAGGTGCCGTCGGCCATCAGTTTGTCAATATTGGCCATCTTCTTCACAGCCTTGCGGATGGTGGGGAAGTTGGTCAGCATACCGCCGGGCCAACGCTCGATAACATAAGGCATACCAACGCTCGTAGCCTTCTCGGCGACGATGCTCTTGGCCTGCTTTTTAGTAGCAACAAACAAAATCTTCTTACCGCTCTTGGCAATCTGCTTCATTGCCTCAGCGGCAGTGTCAGCCATCACGGCAGTCTTGTGAAGATCGATGATGTGGATGCCGTTCATCTCCTTGAAGATGTAAGGAGCCATGGCGGGGTTCCACTTTCTCTTGAGGTGGCCGAAGTGGCAGCCAGCCTCCAAAAGGGTTTCAAAATTTACTCTTGACATAGTCATTTGTGTTGTTTTGTTTACTTTCTTGTTAATTCTCACCCTGATTAAAGGGCCTTGGGGATAGAATCAACCCTCGAGTAAGTCCTCCCGATTAATTGGGCGTCTCGCGGGTTTAGATACTAAACTTACTCCGTCCGGGCATTAACGCTTACTGAACTGGAATCTGCGACGTGCCTTAGGACGACCCGGCTTCTTACGCTCTACCTCACGGCTGTCGCGTGTCATGAAGCCCTCTGCACGCAGAGCGGCCTTGTCGTCGGCATTTATCTTGACCAAAGCACGGGCGATAGCCAAACGCAGAGCCTGGCTCTGGCCGGTGTAACCACCGCCGCACAACGTCACCTTGATGTCATACTTCTCCACAGCATCCACCGTGGTCAGGGGCTGCTTCACCACATACTGCAGGATAGGGCTGGGGAAGTACTCCGTCAAATCTCTTTTATTGATGGTAATCTTACCGCTACCGTCGGTCACATACACGCGAGCTACGGCACTCTTGCGGCGTCCCAATGCGTTTACTGTTTCCATCTCTTATTATTTATAGAGGTTAATATCAATGGCCTTCGGCTGCTGTGCCTGCTGCTGATGCTCACTGCCCTCGTAGATATAGAGGTTGGTGATGAGACGATCGGCCAACTTGTTCTTGGGCAGCATGCCCTTTACCACACGGCGAATGAGCCTGTCGGCACCATTCTTCTTGGCGAGAATGCTCTCGGGAGTCTCGGGGCGCTGGCCGCCGGGATAACCCGTGTAGCGAAGATACACACGATCCGTCATCTTCTTGCCGCTAATCTTAATCTTCTCGGCGTTGATGATGATAACATTGTCGCCGCAGTCCACATGAGGAGTGAACTCAGGCTTGTACTTACCTCTAAGAAGTTTTGCCACCTTGCTGGCCATACGACCCAGAACCTGGTCTGTGGCGTCAACCACAACCCACTCTTTCTTGGCCGTTTGCTTGTTGACAGAGATGGTCTTGTAACTTAAAGTGTCCATTCTTTGTTTTTTGTTTGTTTACTACTAAGATTTTTCACCCTTTTGATAATAATCGGCGTGCAAAGGTACGACTATTTTA
>CADAVI010000108.1 GCA_902791295.1 uncultured Bacteroidales bacterium
CCGCCCGGAGAGGTCAGGAAATCATCCGCACTTGTCAAAGACTCATTCCACGAATCAAGATTGGCAATTGCCTCACGTATCTGGTGGAGCTGATCCTCTACGATTTTAAGCTGCTGTAAAGATATCGATGCCATCTTTTTCTATTTGTTCCTTGAAAAAAGGTCTAAGGTTCTTGTGGTCTTGGATCAAATCCACAGGACAACCAAGCAGATCCTCTAAATATTGTGCAGCCAGGATGTGATTATAGAACTTCGGGGGCATTATCACAAAAAGATCAATGTCGCTTCCTTCATGATGTTGCCCGCGTGCAACGGAACCGAACATGCGCATTGATGTGATACCAAATCGCTCCCGCAACTCGGTAGAATGCGCTCTAATCAAGTCTATGTATTCCTGTGCAGTTCTCATGTCAAATACACATTTCTTTATGCAAAAATACACTTTTTCTTTGAAACGGCAATTCCCCAAACAACTTTTTTTCAAAAAAATGTATGGAATACCCCTTTCATTGTACAGATTTCAAAAAACAGATGATGAGACAAGTGAGACAAACACCCGTGGGAAAACGGATTTTGATGTTGCAATTTCTGCAAAATCAGCAAACAACTCGTGACGGTTGTCTATGTTTTTCTTTTTGGACTCACTACGTTGTGTGACCATCTGTGCGGTGTCACCTGTGCTATATTGTTCCGGCATCGCGGTGCTGAAACTTGCGTTCGCTTTGCTCCGCCCCATTTCCTTCGGAAAAGGAGACATCCGAACCCGCATTTAGCGCCTCTGCTCGGTATCTGCTCGGTATCTGCTCGGTATCTGATTGGGGGGTAAGCGAGCAGCCTAATATTGATTATCAGGAATTTAGCTTTTACAAAATTGGCACGTTTATACGTGTTTCAAAATCCGAAATCTTGACAAAATAGTTATTTGCTTGCAATCTCACGAAGCTACGCTCCATAGACATCCTACTCGCCTCAGCATAATAAGCCAGCTTTTCTGCATTCGGCTCGGGCGGATGCGGCGTAGTTTGCGTGAGCATTTTTTCGTGCAAACCCTGTATTTATCCGCCGGCGTCAGCAACGTCAAAGGCTGGAGACTAGTGGCTGTCGATGGTCACGAGGGTCGTCTTGGAGTAGAACGTCGGAACGCCGGAAACGCTCTCGCTGGCATGGACGGGCGACTTGGATATCAGGCTGTTGATGATCATCGCCGTGTTGTAGGCCATATCCTTCAGGTTCTTGTCGATGGTCATCGTCTGCTTGCCGCTCCTGATGTTGGCCTGCGCCGTAGCGGTGTTGTCCTGACCGGTGATGACGGGCATGTCTGTAATACCCGCTTCCTCCAGAGCCTCAATGGCGCCTTGAGCCAGATTGTCATTGGCGGCCAGAATCAAATCCGGACACTCGCCCGCTCCATAGCTTTCGAGACGGTCCTGCATGGCCTTCTTGCCGTCGGAGACATTCCAGCTGTCAGACTTGACCTGAGAGTATGTCTTCTTGCCGCTCTTCACTTCAAGATCTCCGTTGTCGATGTATTGCTTGAACAGCTCCATGGCGCCCTCAAAATAGTCTTTGGCGTTGACGTCGGTGTCGGGGCCTTCGAGGAACTCTACGGTCATGTGGGAGTCGCCCTTAGAGTGGAAGTGATTGAGGAGGAACATGGCCTGCATGCGCCCGATCTCTCTGGTGTCGGTGGAAGAGAAATAGGCGATGTTGGGGTTGTCGAGCACAAAGCGGTCGTGACACACCACCTGAACATCGGGATGCTCCTGGAGCACGCCGGACTTGTTGATTCTCTTGTAGTCAATGGCCGTCAGCACGATGTATTTGGCACCGTTGGCGATGGCGTCCTTCAACTGCTGGACCTGCTGCTCTGCACCCTTGGCCGTCTCCGGGGCGACGTGGACGTGCGTCTGAAAGCCGTAGGATTTCATGACGCTCTCAAGGTTTGCCCTGTCGACGGCCCAACGGGCAATGCTGGAAGCGTCGGGAAGCAGGATGACCACGCTTTCCTTGCCGCCGTCCTTGTTGTCGTCATTGTCGCTGCACGAGGTCAGCCAAGATGTAAGCACTCCGCTCAGTATGATGGCGATAAGCAACCAAAGAATTCTGTTTTTCATAATAATCATTAGATTTAAGGTCGGTTTGCGTCGCAAAAATACACTTTTTCTTTGAAATAACAAATATTCGGGGCAGATTTTCTTGAAAATCGCTCCATATTTTTCAAAAATTCAAAATGAGGCGAGCGAGACGAACACCCGTGGGAAACATCCGTCCGGTGTCACCTGGGCAAGTTCGTGTTATCGCCAACAAAGTACGGGAAATGAAAAATCGATGAAATAAGCAAAAAAACTCAAGTTTCAACTTTCAATTTTCAATTAAATTTCGTACCTTTGCGCCGCATTTTCGCGAACACACATACAGTTTGTTAAACTATAACACATAAAAACTATGCCAAACGGTAAGAAGCACAAGAGACACAAGATGTCCACTCACAAGCGTAAAAAGAGACTCCGCAAGAATCGTCACAAGAGCAAATAAGATCTCTCTCTGACATGACCAGCGAACTCTATATCGACGTTGGCCCGAAGAAGATCAGCATTGCCCTGACAGAGGACAAGAAACTCGCAGAGTACCAAGAGGAAGGACTCTCAGAATCATTTTCCGTAGGTAACATCTACTTAGCAAAGGTGCGCAAGCTCATGCCAGGGCTGAATGCGGCCTTTGTCAACGTGGGCTATGAGAAGGACGCCTTTATCCACTACCTCGATCTGGGCCCCCACTTCGCCTCCTACGCCAAATACCTGAAACAAGTCTTCTCCGACCGCAAAAACCTGTTCCCCCACGCCAAAGCGCAGAATCTGCCCGATCTGCCCAAAACGGGGAGCGTGCAGACCTCGCTGACGCAGGGACAGGAAATGCTGGTGCAAATCGTCAAAGAGCCCATCTCCACCAAAGGGCCCCGACTGACCTGCGAGATTACGTTTCCGGGCCGATTCCTCGTCTTGATTCCCTTCGAGGATAAGGTCAACGTCTCCACCAAAATCAAGTCAACGGCCGAGCGCAACAGGCTTAAAGCCATCGTCTCCAGCATCAAGCCCGAAAACTGCGGCGTCATCGTGCGCACAGTGGCCGAAGGCAAAAAGGCCTCGGAGCTGGATCAGGAAATGAAAATCCTGTGCAAGCGCTGGGAAGACACACTCAGGAAGGCCCAGAAGGCCAAGGACTTCCCCACCCTCGTCTATGAGGAGAGCGGACGCGCCGTGGGACTGCTGAGAGACCTCTTCAGCCCCTCCTTCGAGAACATCTGGGTGAACGAAGAGCGCACCTACGAGGAGATAAGCGACTACGTGACGCTCATCGCACCCGAGCGCACGGAATGCGTGAAGCTCTACAAGGGCAAGCTGCCCATCTTCGACAACTTCGACATCACACGACAAATCAAATCGTCGTTCGGACGTACCGTCAGCTACAAGCACGGCGCCTATCTCATCATCGAGCACACGGAAGCGCTCCACGTGGTGGACGTCAACAGCGGCAACCGTGCGCAGAACAAAGAAAACGACCAGGAGGCCAACGCCCTCGACGTGAATCTGGGCGCCGCCGACGAACTGGCCCGCCAACTGCGTCTGCGCGACATGGGCGGCATCATCATCGTGGACTTCATCGACATGAAGAAGGCAGAAGACCGCGACGCCCTGTACCAACGCATGTGCGAGGACATGAAGAACGACCGCGCCAAGCACAACATCCTGCCCCTGACGAAGTTCGGACTGATGCAAATCACCCGCCAGCGCATACGCCCCGTGCAGGAGGTCAACGTGGAGGAGACCTGCCCCACCTGTCACGGACAGGGCACCATCAAGTCGAGCCTGCTCTTCACCAAGGTGCTCGACGGCAAGATCGGACTGCTGGTGAACAAATTCGGCGTGAAGCGCTTCACGCTGCACGTGCACCCCTACGTGGACGCCTACATCAAGCAGGGCCTGTGGAGCATCTACCGCAAGTGGCAGTTGAAATACGGCCTGGGCGTGAGGGTGATTCCCTCGCAGAAGCTCGCCATGCTGCAGTATGAATTCTACGACACCAACGGTGCCGAAATCGACCTCAAGGAAGAGATTGAAATCCGGTGACGGATAACGGTTATCGGTTATCGGTTAACGGTTATCGGTTATCGGTTATCGGTTAAAAACATTACAATAAGGGCTGCCTCGATGGAGACGGCCCTTATTGTGTCAGAAATCCATCTGACGGGAGAAGTAGGCCCAGTCCTGCTCCATCTTGTCGAGCTGCCAGGGCTGGAACTGCAGCGAGAAGGTGCCGCGCAACTCGTCCAGGCCGAAGGACAGACGCATGAGGCTCGCCACATTGAACGAGAGCGCATCGCCCCGACGCAGGAGAAAACGTGCCACACGCAGCAGCAGTTCGCGGTCGTCCTCCACACTGCGCAGCGCCCTCAGCAGGACAAAAGCCGCCGCCTTACCCTCTACGCGCACCAAAGGGACAATCCACTCGCGGCGCTCCGTGAGGCCCAAAAGGACCAGGAGGCGCTCAATGTCGGCCGGATCGGCATAAGAAGGCAAAAGACGCTGAAGAATCTTCTGGCGATCGACCTCCGAGAAGAGCGGCGCCAGCGACGTAAAAACATCGCTCGAGAGCACGTCTCTCTGCCCCAGCCCGCGCAGCAGCGTGACGAGATACTCCTTGGGCGACTCGCGATAGAGCTCCGCGAAGAGCGTCCAATACTCCCCGTCGCTCATGCGCGGCATGCGGCGCACCAAAAGTTCGTGTTCGGTCTTCTTCATCCCTCCTCACTCCTATATATAAAGAGGAAAGAGCGACAACCCGACTCGCGGGACATCGCTCTAACCAAGGTGTTCTTTTACCATCAGTGTTTGTTTTGAGCCTCTTGTCGGATTCGAACCAACGACCCCGAGATTACAAATCACGTGCTCTGGCCAACTGAGCTAAAGAGGCAGGTGGGAAAGCGATCTGCATCGCGCCGCTACAACCAAGTACCCTTGCTGCGGTCAAGCCCTGGGGGAGTTCCGAGGGAGCATGCCGTACAGGACTTTCCCGTATCTTGCGGCGGCAAAGGTACGAAAAAAATCGAGAAACGGAGACACCGGAGAGACTTTTTTTGGTAAAAAGTGTTTTTTTTTGTATCTTTGCACCCAAAATAGGTGTGTTTAACTATGGATATAAGTGTAGTAGTACCCCTTTGGAACGAAGACGAGAGCATCGAAGAGCTCCACGACTGGATAGCCCGCGTGATGAAGGACGGCGGATTCACGTATGAAATCATTTTTGTGAACGACGGCTCGACGGACG
>CADAVI010000109.1 GCA_902791295.1 uncultured Bacteroidales bacterium
GGCGACAATAAGGACGCGCAGCTCGGTTCCGGAGCAGTTTTCATACTGATCGTAATCGTTTTCGCCATCCTGGCCAACACATGGGCGAAAAACAGATGACCCCCCAAAAAAGACATACACCATGAAAAAGACTCTCACAACCCTATCTGTTGTGCTCTTTGCTGCGGGAGCGGGTGCACAAACGCCGGAACAGGAGATAACGTTTGGCGGCCCGAACGACAAAGTGTGTTCGTGGTACAGGGAGCACAAACCGTTTTTCGTGGATGGCTTGGAATGCAAATATTTATACCCGAATCCGGACACTGTGGTAGCCATCATCGGATACAGTGCCTCGATGGGATTTGCTCCGGATTCCGTATGCCGCGTGCCTGCTTTTATTGTGCACGACGGAATGAGGAGACCTGTGAGACAGATATTTCCCAACGCTCTCTGCGGTATGTTGTCAGTGACATCCGTCATCGTGGAGGACGGCATTGAATACATCGGCGACGAAGCCTTCAGAGATTGTCTGAATCTGCGTTCCGTTTCCATTCCGGCCTCAGTAATGGGTGTAGGTCAGGCTGCCTTCCGCAGTTGCATCAACTTGCGTGAGATTGTCGTGGACAGCCGCAACGAGGAACTGGACTCCCGGGACAACTGCAATGCCGTCATAGAGACCGGCAACGGGCGGCTGCTGGCTGCCTGCCCGACAACCCGGATTCCATCTTCTGTCAAAAAAATCGGGCCGGGGGCTTTTGCCGGAATGGAGACGTTTGAGGAGATTGTGTTGCCCGATGGTGTGGAATCCATCGATGTGGGCGCCTTCGAACACTGCTCCAACCTGAAGCACATCACCCTGCCGAAAGCGTTGCGCCGCATCGACAACGGTGCATTTGACGGCTGCCAGTCGCTCCGTTCACTGCGCATACCCAAGGGCGTCACACACATCGGAAGTTCGTGCTTTACCGGCTGCTCCTCCTTAACCCGTATGGAAGTGGAAAAGGGCAACAAAGTCTATGACTCCAGAGAACACTGCAACGGCATCATCCGCACAGCGGACAGTACACTGATTGGCGGATGCCGCACCACCGTCATCGTGGACGGCGTCTCAACATTAGACTACGCTTTTGAAAGAGTGCCCGTACACACGGTACGTATCCCCAAGTCTCTCACCAAGATGAGCACCGGTGAGTTTGAGTTCTGTCATGAGATAGACACGGTATCCGTTGACCCGGACAATCCGGTCTTTTCGTCTCCGGAGGGCGCCAACGCCATCCTCTCAAAAGACGGCAAGACATTGGTGCTGGCCTCGCGTGGCGCAGACATTCCTGCCGGAGTGGAGGTGATCGGTGAATGTGCTCTTTCGGGGACGAATCGCAAGGTGGTTTTGTTGCCTGAAGGCATCAGGGAAATCTCGTACGGCGCATTCTGTTTAAACGAATGTGTGCAACGGGTTGTCATACCGCGTTCTGTCGGGTGGATGGGGGAGAGTACCTTCTCTAAATGTGCCAAATTGGAGGCGGTAGATATTCAGGCGCCGTTGAAGGCTGTCCTGCGCGGCACATTTCAGGGTTGTCCGCAGCTCTTTGTCGTCTTTTTGGCCGAGGGGACGAAGAAGATATGTCGCGGAGCATTTCGGAATTGTCCCCTACTGAGATACGTGTATGTACCGGCCTCCTGCGAGGTGGAGGACGGCGCCTTTGAGAATTGTCCGCTGGTGGAGGTTAAATGAAGGCGGTTCCGTGAAGAAGACGATTTTTGCAGCAAAAAACATAAATACCGTACCATGAAAAATATTTTCCTAACCTTGTTTGTTGTGCTCCTGACGGCTTTTGCCTTTTGCATGAATGCCTGCACGAATGCACAGGCGAAGCAGAACCGCAGCGATGACGACATCAAGGAGGAAGTCGCCCGACGGGTGAAGGAGATATACGACACCGTGATACCCTGGTACAACAGCCACGAAGGCGATATCCGAAGCGTAAACGATTTCGACGAGAGGTTTCTCAGCAAGGATATGCAGATGATGGGGGCGCAGGTGGGCGCAATTCTCCGTGAACTTCATGAAAAGGGCGAGGACGATATTCCTCCCGGCTATGACTACGACCATTGGGTGATGGGGCAGGACTGGGAGAACCTCAGCATCAGGACCGACTCCATCCGCGTGCTTTCGCCGGATACGGCCGAAGCCTATATGTGCATCACGAATTGTGGCTATCCGCAGAAATTCATGCTCATGATGACCCGTGACGGGAGGGAGTGGTTCATTGACGATTTCCGTCAATATGACGAGCAGGCAAAGGGTTTTGCCATTTCCGACAAGAGGAACATACAGGATTATATCAACGAAAACCCTCCGTCAGCAAGCGAAGAGTCGTTAGATTCCGTTTATCTCTATCCGGATGAGCGGGCGATGTTTCCCGGCGGGGATGCTGCCTGTCAGGAGTGGTTGCGCGACAGAGTCCGTTATCCGGCAGACTGTCAGCGTGAGAAGCTGGAAGGGCGTGTGCTGGTGACCTTCGTGGTGCGCTACAACGGCATCATCACCGATGCGAAAGTGGTGCAGAAAGTCGATCCCCGCCTTGAGGAAGAGGCGCTTCATGCCATCAGAAATATGCCGAAATGGATTCCCGCCAGGATGAAGGGCAAAGCTGTCAGCTCCCGCTACACAATACCCGTCCGATTTGCGTTGAAGGAGATGCGAAAACATTGAAGGTACGGACACATATAAATTATTAATATTGCAGGTGGTGAAACATACAGCTCTCGTATTTCTTTTTATAATATCACTAACGTCCTCATGTAGGAAAAACACATTAGGGCAGGATACATCTGCAAATACATCGCCCTTACAAACAGTGGCAACCAACGTGACACATACAGATGATGTTTCTGCAGGCAGTTGTTCGTTGGGCATCAGTCTGCCCAAAATTTGGGCGTTTGATTATGCGGACGGGAACTTCCCCTGTGATACCGCAGGCATCATGATTAAGGGTTTTGCCGCAGAAGCAGACAGCGTCTTTTATATTATGGGAGGAAATCCCGTTGTTGTTGCCAAATACAATGGCACCGGGATGATTGCCCGCAGGAACTTGGGGCTGAATATGAACGGATCGTACGAGGCATTGTTTCGCTTGCGGGGCGACTCTTTATATTTCATAGACGAACAGGCTAATGTTATCTATGCGTTGCATAAAGGGCTTCAAGGTGCGTTGGCAGCGTTCAGTCTGCCGATGGAGGCAGAAGACAGTATCACAGTCGGAGAAATGGGACAGGATGCCTATTTTCTGATGACGCGAAAGAAGTCGCTCCAAGATTACAATCCCGTGAAATTCACCACGTGGAGTTTCACTTATCCCAATCACATCCAAAAGAAGGTGCAGGGCGAAGGCTGTTGTGAGTGTCTTTTGCCGGGATATTGCGAATTGCGTGACGTTGAGGTTTACTTTAACTATGCGGGTCTCATCGGCGACTACAGAATCTTCCTGAACCATACAGGATATGACGTTTGCTTCATTGTTGTGGCTGATGCTTCGGGACATATCCTTTCGAGGGACTCTCTCAGGAACCTCCCGCCTTTAGGCGCTGTCAGTGGTTATGAAGAGCACTATGGAGCATTGGCATCGGATAATCTTAATCCTGTTGCAAACGACAGAGTGTATCTGACAGGATTTAATCGTGAAACACATAAATTCTCGGTATTGGAGTACAGGATTCAAGAAAAAAAGGAAAGGTTAAGGCAGCACTTTAATGTAAAATGAAGGATTCTTTGGCATCTTGGCACGTACGGAGAACGCTCTCCGCCACATCGGCTATTACAGATTTAGTGCTTATCTTTATCCTCTTTTGACAACACCGTGGTTTGCATTAAGAATTATATAAAAAGTATAAAATGACGTCAAAGATACGAAAAAAAAGCGGAAATTGAAAAAAAATGATTACCTTTGCAAACAGAAAACGTAAAGAAGACACGATTATGACTACCATCGAACTCAGGACATCCATCACAGCTGAACTTGATCAGATGAGCGTCGAGATGCTGGAGAGCGTGTCGCGCTACGTGAAGCGATTGCGTCATCGTTCGCGAGGTCTCAGGTTTCAAACCGCCACCAACCGCCAACGCCGGCGCGAGGCGGCCATGCTGTTCGTGAAAAGCCTTTCTGTCAGTGGCGGTCAACCTGTACCTGCCGACGAGCGGGGCATTGACGCCCTTGTCACCGAGAAATACGACAAGTGATGCGGGCCTACATTGACACAAACATTCTGGTGGACTTGGTGCTTGCACGCCAGGAGTTCTTGCCCGATGCACAACGTGTGTTTGCATTAGGCTATGCTGATGAGGTGCGGTTGATGGTATCCGCTCTTTCTTTTGTCAACACCATCTATCTGGGAAAGAAATACAAATACCCATCGGAAGAAGTGTTGGACAAACTCCGCATGATTGCCGACTTTGTTGATGTGGTCGACCTGCGTGGCCAGAACGTCATCGACATGCTTGACAGCGGTTGGAAGGACTATGAGGACGCCACTCAGCACCGTTCGGCAGAAGAGGAACATGCCGACTGCATTGTCACCCGTAACAAAAAAGACTACAAGGCCAGTACCATCGATGTGCTGACACCTGCAGAGTTCTTCTGCAGAATGGATGCAAAGTAGCACAGCCGTCTTTTTTCTGACGCTGCAGCATTGGGCACAATGGCGCCTGCCTCACGCC
>CADAVI010000110.1 GCA_902791295.1 uncultured Bacteroidales bacterium
ACCGAGGTCATCAAGTTCTCGCAGAATGTCAGCAACCTCACCGACGAGCAGGCTACGGCCGTGCGTGATCAGGTTTGGCAGGCCTACGTGCAGCAGCAGCTGATTGCCCACGAGTGCGAAGCCCTCGGCCTGTGTGTCACCGACGCCGAGCTCGAGCGTTCGATCCAAGCCGGAGAGAGCCCGCTGCTCAACGGCACCCCCTTCCGCTCGGAGGACGGCAAGTTTGACTACGCCGCCCTGCAGCGCTTCAAGGAACAGTATGCCCAGATGTCTTCCGATGCAGAGATTCCTGCCGAGACCAAGGAGTATTACCAGAGCTTCATGAACTATTGGACGTTCATTGAGAAGCAGATTCGTCAGGAGTTGCTGGCCGCCAAGTACCAGGGTCTGATTTCCAGCGCCCTGCTCTCCAACCCCGTGGCTGCCAAGCAGAGCTTCGAGGGCCGCATCAACGAGAGCGACGTGCTTCTGTGCGCCGTGCCCTACACCAGCATCAAGGACACCGATGTGGAAGTGAGCGACAAGGAGCTCAAAGCCAAGTATGAAGAGATGAAGGAGATGTTCCGCAACGATCAGGAGATGCGCGACATCAAGTACATCGATGTAGAGGTGAAGGCCAGCAAGGAAGACGAGGCACAGCTCAACCGGGAGATGGCCACCTACGCCGCAGCTCTTCAGGAGGGCGCAGATCCCGCCAAGGTGGTTCGTGAAGCCGGCTCTCTGGTTCCCTACAGCGTGATGCCCGTCACCACCAAGGCTCTGCCCCGCGACATCGCCCAGCAGATGGACAGCATGTCTATCGGCGAGCAGAAGGGTCCCTACTACTATGCCGGTGACAACACCCAGAACATCATCCGCATCATCTCCCACACCACCATGCCCGACAGCGTGCAGTTCCGTCAGATTGCCGTGCCCGGTGCATCTGTTGCCGATGCCCGGCAGCGTGCCGACAGCATCATGAACGTGCTGCGCTCCGGCGTTGCCCTTGACAGCGTGGCTAAGAACCTGGGAATGAATGCCGCTCCCGTATGGCTCACCAGCGCCCAATACGACGGACAGAACCTGGACGAGAACAACCGTCTCTTCATCCAGAAGCTTACCTCCATGCCTGCCGGCACCACCGAGACCTTCGAGATACCCAATCAGGGCGTTGCCATCCTCAACGTAATGGATCGCCGCAACACCGTGGACAAGTATAATGTAGCCGTGGTGAAGGTTCCCGTGGACTTCTCCAAGGAGACCTACAGCGCTGCCTACAATCAGTTCTCCAGTTTCATTGCCGGCAAGAATGCCGCCGACCTTGAGTCCGGAGCACAGGCTGCAGGCTATACCGTGCAGACCCGCCAGGCCATCTCTTCTGCAGAGCACACCGTGGCCAACGTGTCCTCCACCCGTGAGGCTATGCGCTGGATCTTCAACGAAGACACGAAAGTGGGCGACGTTTCTCCCCTCTATGAGTGCGGCAACAACGACCATCTTCTGGTCATCATCCTCGACGGCATCCGCAAGAAGGGCTATCTGCCCTGGGATAACGAGGACGTGAAGAACTTCCTCACCCAGCAGGTGCTGCAGGACAAGAAGGCCGCCATGCTGCAGAAGAAGATGCAGGGCGTCAGCAGCATTAAGGACGCTCAGGCCATCAGCGGTGCCGTCACCGACACGCTGCGCCGCGTCAGCTTCTCCGGTCTCACCTACGTGCCTCTTGCTGGCACCCTCGAACCCGCCATTGCCGGTGCCGTATCCGGCATGAAGCAGGGCGAAGTGAAGAGCGGCATCCGCGGCAACGGCGGTGTCTATGCCCTCCAGGTACTGAGCCAGAGCAAGCAGCAGGACGCCAAGTACGACCAAAAGGCTGAGGAGCAGCAGAACGTACAGATGAACTCGCGCGTGCTGCAGTCACTCACTCAGGATCTTTTCCTCAAAGCCGATGTCCGTGACAACCGCTACCTCTTCTATTAAGGAGCGCCTTTGGAACGCGAACTACTGTAGAGCATGGAGTGCCAACTTCATGCTCTACTTCTCTTTTATGGTTTTGACGCCGCTCCTGCCGCTCTATCTGAGCGATTCGTTCGGCGCCGACAAGGACACCATCGGCCTGGTGCTCTCGGGCTATGCCGTCACGGCGCTGCTCATACGCCCCTTCTCCGGCTATTTTGTGGACTCTTTCCCGCGCAAGACGATGCTGCTGCTCTTCTACGGCATCTTCGCGCTGCTCTTCGGGGGCTATCTGGCAGCGGGCAGCCTGCTGCTCTTCGCCGTGGTGCGCACGCTCCACGGGGCGCCGATGGGTGCCGCCACGGTGGCCAACAGCACGGTGGCCATCGATGTGCTCCCCTCCTCCCGCCGCGCGGAGGGCATCGGCTACTACGGTCTCTCCAACAATCTGGCCACAGCCATCGCGCCCACGGCGGGCATCTTCCTCTGGCATTGGACGGGCAGCTACGACGCCATTTTCATCACAGCACTCGTCTCCGGCATCGCCGGCTGGCTGATTAACGCCACGCTCAAGATTCGCGTGCGTCCGCCTGAGAAGCGTCCCAAGATGTCGCTCGACCGCATGTTTCTCGTCGAGGGCTGGCCGGAGGGCGTTTCTATGGCTTGCTTTTCTTACAGCTACGGCGTAGTGTCCACCTACGTAGCCATCTATGCCAAGGAGGCTCTGGGCATGGAGGCCGGCACGGGTCTTTTCTTCACCATCCTGTGCATCGGCCTGATGCTGAGCCGTCTGGTCGGAGCACGCACGTTGCGCCAGGGGCGCGTTGTAGAGAATGCCGCCCACGGCGTGCTCATCTCGCTTGTCGGCTATTTTCTGTTTGCCGCCGTCCATACGCCGTGGGCCATGTATGCCTCCGCCCTCATCGTGGGCTTGGGCAACGGCCACATGTTTCCCGCCTTCCAGACCATGTTCATCAATCTGGCTTCGAAGACGCAGCGCGGCACGGCCAACGGCACGCTGCTCACTTCGTGGGATGTCGGCATGGGACTGGGCATCACACTGGGCGGCCTGCTGGCCGAGCATGCGGGCTACGAAGGTGCCTTCTGGAGCGCCTGGGTGCTCAACCTGGCCGGCGTGGTGTTTTTCTTCGCCTTCATCCGTCGCCACTACCTCCGCCACAGGAAGCAGTGAGCGGCATCTGCTACATGATTAACGATCGGGCAATATCGATGAAAATCATCGAAAGCCGCAAAACAAAAAAGAATCTCTGATTAATCAGATGTTTTTTCCCAATTCAAATGCTTCCTGCAGTTTGGGATTACCCTCTATCTCGCGGGCATCGTTCACACCGCCGCAGAAGAGCGTACCGGCCAGACGACTCTTTGGATAACAGTCTATCCAGCCCATCAGGCCTGTCTCTGCACGTTTGGGGGTCTCAGCTTCATCCTCTGCAGCCGTAGTCAGCAGATAGACATCACGGAACTGATAATCCTGCTCGTACATCGCATTCATACGGTCAATGAGCGTCTTCATCTGTCCGCTCATCTCGTAGTAATAGATGGGGGTTGCCCAGCAGACGACACCAGCCTCCACCACCTTGGCCATGATGTCGTTCACGTCGTCCTTGATGACGCAACGCCCCAACTTCTGGCAGGCCAGACAGCCCTTGCAGAACCGGATGTCCTTACCCGCAAGTGAGATTTTTTCCACTTCATTCCCTGCTGCCTTGGCACCTTCCGCAAACTTCTCGGCGAGCATATCGCTGTTAGAGCCGTGACGCAGGCTCGTTGAAATAACAATAACCTTTTTCATATCTTATGCTTCTATCTTTTTAATCACCTTGGCGGGAACGCCGCCCACAATCGTGTTCGGCTCCACATCCCTGGTCACTACGGCACCTGCAGCCACTACGGCACCGTCCCCGACGGTCACGCCTGCCAGTATGGTGGCGTTGGCCCCTATCCAGACATTCTTGCCGATGCGGATGGGAGCATACGACATACTCTGGCGCTTGGCCGGATCCAGGTCGTGGTTGATGGTGGCCAGCACGACGTTATGGCCGATGAGTGCGCCCTCGTCAATGGTGATGCCTCCCTGATCCTGGAACTTGCAGCCCATGTTGATGAACACCCGTTCGCCGACGACGGTGTTCTTGCCGCAGTCGGTATGGAACGGCGGGAACATGCCTACCGTCTTGGGCACCTCCCTGCCCCAAAGCTGCTCAAGCAAGGCGTGCAGCTCTTCCGGCGTGTGGTATTTGCCGTTGATCTCTGCCGTTATCTTCAGTGCCTCCTGCGACAACTGATGAAACATCATGTGAACATCGCCGCCGCCCACGACGGGCTTGCCCGATGCCATGTAGTCTCTGAATTCCTGTATCGTCATGTTGCGTAATTTTGGTGCAAAGATACAAAAAAATTCCCGAACAGCCATAAACTGTTGGCGTCGGTTTGCTCCCCAGTTAGAGAAAATTTGCGCGCCAGTTAGAAAACCGATTTTCTCCGGTTGGGAGCCCCTTGGAATTGTTGTAGCAAAAAGTCAAAGATCGCTTGTCGTTTTGAACAACGCTGCAAAGGTACGACAGCGACATTGCGCTCTAAAATTTTTGAGCAACTTTTTTCAAAAATTTTTTTGAGGCACTCCATCTTGTCACTAATTGTCATGGTCAATAGTTGTCATTAAGAAATTGAAATCGGGGCGAAAATGGGCCATAGTATAATATAAA
>CADAVI010000111.1 GCA_902791295.1 uncultured Bacteroidales bacterium
TGTTCGGACGAGACTTCCAACTTTCCTTGTAACCACCATGATTATCAGCGAAATATAACAAACAAACGAATAGCGTTATTGGTATTCCGATTTCTTGACGTTATTCCAGACCGTTTTCGGATACAGAATACAGAATACAGTTTTCTCATGAGCGGCAAAAAACTTCGGACAGGAAAAATTACTATATATAATTATATATAGTAAAATTTATTCTATATTTTTCCATTTTGCGACAGGTACCTACCTCAAAAGAAACTGTATTCTGTATTCTGTATCCATTTGATGATAATATATTTGGTCATTTTACCACTACTCCGATTCTTTTTCGTACCTTTGCAGACCAGCAATCATCAGCAGTATCCAGACCTCTGCTCCTGGAGGAAATAGGATGCGAGCAGCCCGTCTACGGCGCTTACGACGCCGCCTTCGACGAGGCGCTCAAGCCCTACATCGACGCCCTGGTGAGCGCACGCGGTCCCATCGACTGCCCGCAGGCCTTCCGGCTCATCGGCAAGCTGCAGCGCGAGTGCGCCGACTTTGCCCGCCTCAGTCAGAACGAGACCTATTGGAATCTCTCTCACCGTGCCTGCGTCATCGCCTGGCTGAAAGCCTGTGTGCTCTATGTGGCCAACGGCATGAAGTGGGAGAAGAGCATCGAGGAGTTTGTGCGCTGGAGCCTGAACTACGACCTGTGGTGCAAGATGCAGTTCTTCGGCGAAGACATTGAGCGCGCCAACAACGGCGAAGGCAGCCGCATCGGCTCGCGTGGTCCGCGTAACCTGTTGGAACTGCTGCCCGATGAATTCACGCTGGAAGACGCCAAGCGCGTGCGCCTTCAGCAGGGACTCAGCAATGAAGACAACAGATGCCAGAAGATGATTCGCACATGGGTGAACCGTCACTATGTGATACAGAATACAGAATACAGTTTTTTCAAGGAGAGATATACAAGCGTATGAGCCGGCCTTCGAAATCGTCGCTTGCCCGTCTTTACTACGAAGACGGCATGCAAAAGGATCACATCAGCGACCGCTGGGCGCGAGAGCTCTTCAACCGCGATCTGCACTGCAGCGCCGGTCACCACAAGTCGCTCAACCACTCGCTCAAGCGCCTCAAGTGGCACAAGGGCGCCCGCCTCACGCCCCGCATGGAGCAGAAACTCATTGCCCGACTGGGCGACTGGGGTGACGCTTCGCAATGAAAACTGAAAAATGAGCCGCTGGCGCGAAGGCGCCGGTGGCTTTTTTCAGTTTTTTCACCACCACGTGTCGCTCACGGTCTCCGTCCCTCCCTCGTCGAGTTTTTTCACCCTGTAGAGTTTATCGCTGTCGTCCAGAAGATGCTCACGAGGAGCGATGCTGATGGCTGTCGATACAGAATGGAACTAAAACGCCCGTTCAGTCCTCGTTGTCACCGACATATTCTGTTTTTATTGTTTTGTATTCGTTCACGCTGTAGGACAGCATACAACTCACACTAAGTTGAACGACATTCATAGCGGGTTTGATATATGTCTTCTTCATCATTTTATCAATGTTGTGCCCAGTTTAATATTAATGGTGTATTGGGTGGATTTCTCCCAATTGACGTTCAACGGAATGGTGGCAATAGTTCTCTCCTGACCTGAGAAAGTATAACTAATCTCCAAATAGGTGCCGTCCGTGCCGTTGGCAGCCCTCTCCTGCGGAATCATAAAGAGGTAATTACTGGAGAGTTCCTTAGGAGTGGTCGTAATTTTCATGTCGCTACTGTTGAGTGTATAGTTGGCAGAGCCCTTGACATCACTCCACGTTGATTCATCAAACGTCGTGCCGAAATTGTACTTGCCCTTATTGAAGACATTTTTCAGCACGATGCTGTTCACCGTAAGTGTCTTTTCTCCCAGATCACCACTCAGCGTGTTCGACATAAAGATGTTGAAGGCGAGGGCGGCGCAGGCATGGTCGAAGGTGAGGGGCACTGTGCCCTTATGATCATTGTAGGCTACGCTGTTGGTCGCCACCAGCAAATCGTACTGTTTCGAAGCATTCTCGTCGACGGTAAAGTCAATGAATGGCGTGCCGCTGTTTGGATAGAATGTGCCGTTAGTGTAGGCATAGAACTGTACTTTTGTATTCTCGTCCAATTCCGACAGCCACGTATTCGGATCTACTGTCCATTTACCATCGGATTTCGTTACGGAATAGTCCTTCGTTTGTACGCCGTAAACTCCCTTCATTTTAAAGTTGCTGAGCGTCTCTGTGGTCGTAATGGCTGCACGTGTCATCAGACTGCGGCCTTCTGCCGTCCCTTCTTCGGCCATTGGGCGCTCGCTCACTTCTACGCTGATGTGTCGCGTCAGGTCGGCGGGTGCCTGAGCGCCGTCCGCAGCAGATTGCGTCTGCGGCTCGGCGGGTATCCGTTCGTCGTCCGTGCCACAGGCCGTCAGCAGGCCTGCCGCCATGACGAGTGTGTAAAAGATTTGTTTCCTCTTCATCTCTTCATTTTCATTTTATAAGTCAAATTTTATGGTCTCTACTCCGGCACTGAGTGTCAGCGGTGTCCGGAGGGTGTAGATGCCACCCTTGCTCTTGCTGTAGTAGCGCACCTGCGCCTGTTCGCCCTCCTGCTGGTGGAACACATTGAATTCTATGCCGGGCCGCCCGACACCGCGACATTCGTCACCCACGAAGACGCCCACGCGGTCGTTTGCGATATCCACGGCGGTGCCGTCCGTCGGATTGGGCGTTACGGTGACCACCGTCTGACGGGCATACTTGGTCGTACCCTCCATCAGGTCAATAACAAAGTCACTCTCCGTGCCTATGTTCAACTCATTGAGGAATCCATTCTCTCCTCTGCGCCAAAACTCCTGCCGTAATCCGCCGCTGTAGTAGCAGAGGGCAAACTCCTCAGGGTCTCCGCTGATGTTTCCGTAGATGTTCAGCACGAAGTAGATGACCTCGCCCTCACCGGAGCGACTGGACAGCGCACGGCATTCGCCGCCCACAAAGACGGCCATCTGATCGTCGTCGGTGGAGAAGGGCACCAATTCCTCCTGCAGGCGCAGCATCACTATCATCTTGTTCTCGTAGCGGGCAGGCTCTGGCGGCTGGAACTGCGGTTTGTCCTGGTCGCTGTGCATCTCCACCGCCCACGCAGGGGCTTCAGAGACATTGAAGTGGGAGATGTCGGACGTCACTTCGCCCCCCGGCTCTTCCACCACCTCATTGTTGCTCTCCGACTTTTCCACCACATCGTTGTCCGAGGAGCAGCCCCACGCGAGTGTGAGGGCTGCTGCGAACAACAGGCTGTTTAGTATCGCTTTCATTTCACAAATTGCTTTTTACCGTTATGGATATATATTCCTTTCCTCAGAGGCTTGCCGTTGAGCTTGTAGCCCTGCAGGGAGTACCAGCTGCCGTTGTCATCGCTGTTGCCGTTGTCTTCCGCCTTGACGAAGCGGACTTCGGTGGGCTCTGTCGGCGTACCGCTCACGGCATTGTTCTCGTAGTTCATCACCTCGGACGACGTCGCGATAATCTGTCCGTCGCGTTCGATGGCGAACGTCAGAGACGTCTTTGTGTCTCCTGCGATGTTGAGGAAGAAGAGCGGCTCTGCATCTTCTGCAGTGCTGTCGCTGAACATGACGCTCTCACCGCGCAGTTGGTTCTTGCTGAAGACCTGCAGGCGGTCGCCCTCCTGCACGTCGATGCCCTTGACGGTGGCCACCATCGTCATGTTGTGTCCGTAGTGCTCGCTCAGCGCAACACGTGCCTGTGTCTGTGCGGTGCGCTCGAAGAAGTTGCTGCCCGGTTCGTAGTACGGATAGCGGAAATCAGCCTCTCCCTCGCCGCCTCGGTAGAGCATATAGCCCTCGCCCGGTTTCAGGTATTGCAGTGAGCCGGACCAATAGCCGCCGCCCACCGATGTTTCGGTGAAGATGGCAAACTCCTCGCGACTCTTCACCACGTCGCCGTCGCGAGCAGCGCGGATGTAGTCGGCCAGAGCGGTCTGCACGGGCAGATTGACCATCGGTGTGTAGCCGATGTTGTTCCATCCGTGCTGCACCTTCAGTGTGCGCTGGCTTTCGTCGCGCAGCGGGTAGCCTTTTACCTCCACGTTGACACGGTTCTTCACATAGACCCGGTAGCTGCGCTTGGGCGTTATGCTGTAGCCTTCTTTCTGGCTGTTGTTGGCCACCCAGCCGTTCAGGCTGCTCTTATAGACCAGTGTGAAGTCCTCGGTGTCGTCGGTCACGATGTCGCCGTCCTGCCAGTCGAAATGGCTCAGCATGCCTATCACATCGCGATACACCCTGCTGTCCAGGTTCAGCGAAATCCAGTTCCATCCCGGGTTCAGGTTCAGCTCCTGATAATACACCGAGCCGCCCTTCATCACCACAGGATCGTTCACCGTTCCTGCCACGGTGCTGTGACTGAAGCAGACCTCGCGGTCGGGCTCCAGCACCATCACCTGTCCGGTCTGGTGGTGCCACAGTTTGAAGGTCAGCCCCACGGTGCCGGTGGTGGCTACATCGTTGAAGAGCGTCATGAAGAGCTGGCTCTTGGCCGTGGCGGCGTTGTAGCTCACGTTGGCCACGCCCAGGCAGCGGTTCATGCCGTCGAAGGCTGCC
>CADAVI010000112.1 GCA_902791295.1 uncultured Bacteroidales bacterium
CCGTGACGTGTCCCTTCTCGTTGATGCCGAAGTAGTTCACGCCCCAACCTTTGATGTTGTAGAGTTCTTCAGAGTCCTCAATCCTCCATTTCTTCATGGTTCTCTCTTAAGTGTGTATGTGTGATTGTGTCTGTGTCAATCTTTGTCCTGTGCTATCTTCCCGGCGATGACGGCGGCGATATTCTCCACGCGCTCTTTGGCGCCCAGATAGGGCACGTCAATGATGATGCGGGCCTTCTCGTAGAAGGGGCTGCGCTGCTTGAGGCTTTCACGGATGAAGGCGTCGAGCTCTTCGGGTGTCTTGCCCTGGATGAGCGGGCGGATGCTGCGTCCCATCTTCAGGTGGGCGGCGAGCGTCTCGGGACTGCATTTGAGATAGACGGTGTGGCCCACCTCGTTCATGAAGTCGATGTTGTCGAAGTAGCAGGGCGTGCCGCCGCCGCACGAGAGCACAATGTCCTCAAAAGCTGCCGCCTCGTGGAGCATTTCGCGCTCGATTTCGCGGAAGCCGCTTTCGCCGCTTTCGCTGAAAATCTGGTGGATGGGCTTGCGGTAGCGCGTCTCGATATACCAGTCGAGGTCGTAGAAGGTGCGCCCCAGCTTTTGGGCCAGATGCCGTCCGACGGTCGTCTTGCCCGCGCCCATGTAGCCGATGAGGATGATACTTTTCATCGCTGTGCGTTTATGCGCCCACGATTTTGAGGCACTCCTCCAGCGTGAGCTTTTCGGCCTTCGCCGCCTGTGCCTTGGTCAGGCGGTAGTTCTTGCCCTTGTAGGCGATGTAGGGGCCGTAGCGTCCGTTCATCACCTCCATTTCGGGTTCTTCCTCGAAACGTTTGAGGTGGCGTTTTTCGTCGGCCTGCTTCTTTTCCTCAATCAATACGACGGCTTCATCGAAGCTGAAACTCATGGGGTCGCTGCCTTTGGGCAATGAGACGTACTGCTTGCCGAATTGCACATAGGGACCGTAGCGTCCGCTGCCCAGCGTGACGGTCTGGCCTTCATACTGCCCCAGCGTGCGGGGCAGCTTGAAGAGTTCCAGGGCGTCTTCCAGCGTGAGAGTCTCCATGCTCTGTCCGCGTCCCAGCTGTGCGAAGCGGGGCTTCTTGTCGCTCTCTGCACTGCCAATCTGCACCACGGGGCCGAAGCGCCCGATTTTCACCATGACGGGCTCGCCGGTGGCGGGGTCGCTGCCGAGCACCTTTTCGCCCACCTTGTGTTCGGTGTGGGTGTGGAGCGTTTCTTCCACCAGCGGGTTGAAGTCCTTGTAGAAACTCTTGATGAGGCCGTTCCATTTCTTTTTGCCGGAGGCCACGTCGTCGAAGCCCTTCTCCACCTGTGCCGTGAAGTTGTAGTCCATGATTTGGGGGAAGTTCTCCATGAGGTAGTCGTTGACGACGATGCCGATGTCGGTGGGCAGCAGTTTGTTCTTTTCGGCGCCGATGACAATCTTCTTCTGTGTACGGCTGATTTTCTCGCCCTTGAGGGTGAGGATGGCATAAGGTTTCTCTTCGCCTTTCTTGTCGCCGCGCTGCACGTATTCGCGCTGCTGTATGGTGGTGATGGTGGTGGCATAGGTAGAGGGGCGTCCGATGCCCAATTCTTCCAGTTTCTTCACCAGCGAGGCTTCGTTGTAGCGCAGCGGGCCGGTGGCGTATTTTTCCGTGGCGGTCACTGTGTTGCGCTGCAGTTCCTCACCCACGCGCATGGCGGGCAACATACCTTCGCTCTCGCCTTCGCTCTGTTCGTCCGCAGTGGCGTGATACACTTTCATGAAGCCGTCGAAGGTCATCACTTCGCCCTGAGCCTGGAAGGCGTTGTTGCCTCCGTCAACGGTCACGACGGTCTTTTCGACTTCAGCGTCGGCCATTTGCGAGGCGATGGTGCGCTTCCAGATGAGGTCGTAGAGGCGCTTCTCCTGGTTGGTGCCGTCAATGGCGGTGCGCTCCATGTAGGTGGGACGGATGGCTTCGTGGGCCTCCTGGGCGCCTTTCGACGAGGTGTGGTATTGGCGCGTCTTGCTGTATTTGGCCCCCATTTCCTCAGTGATGTATTGCTTTGAGGCGGCCAGGCAGAGGGCGCTCAGGTTGACGGAATCGGTACGCATGTAGGTGATGAGACCGTTTTCATAGAGTCTCTGGGCCACCGTCATTGTCTGCGACACGGTCATGCCCAGTTTGTGGGCGGCTTCCTGTTGCAGCGTGCTGGTGGTGAAAGGAGGCGCCGGAGTGCGTTTGGTGGGCTTTTTCTGGATGTCGCTCACGGTGAAGCGGGCGCCCTGCAGTTGTCGGAGCAGTGTGTCGGCCTCTTCCTCGCTGTGTACGCGCTGTACCAGTTCGGCAGGCACGCTTTCGCCCTTGGCTGTCTGCAGTTGGGCCACCACGCGCCAGTAGCTCTCGCTCTTGAAGGCCTGCACCTCCCGTTCCTTTTCCACCACGAGACGCACGGCCACGCTTTGCACGCGCCCGGCTGAGAGGGCGGGCTTCACCTTGCGCCAAAGGATGGGGCTCAGCTTGAAGCCCACGATGCGGTCGAGCACGCGGCGTGCCTGTTGGGCGGCCACCAGGTTCATGTCGATGGTGCGCGGGTGCTGAATGGCCTCGAGGATGGCGTTTTTGGTGATTTCGTGGAAGACGATGCGCTTCGTCTCATCGCTCAGGCCGAGCACCTCCTTCAGGTGCCACGAGATGGCTTCTCCTTCGCGGTCTTCATCGGAGGCGAGCCACACGGTCTGTGCGTTCTTGGCCAGCTTGCGCAGCTCACTCACCACGTGCTCCTTGTCTTCGGGGATTTCGTATTCCGGCTCGAAGGTGCTTTCGTTGATGCTGAATGATTTCTTCTTGAGGTCACGGATGTGGCCGTAGGAGGACTTCACCGTGTAGTCCGATCCGAGAAATTTCTCGATGGTCTTGGCTTTGGCGGGAGACTCCACTATGACGAGGTTCTTATTCATCTCACTTTTGATTTGCGGCTGCAAAGGTATGACAAAAAAATGAACCGCACCTTATATATTAACAACTTTTTCATTTTTTTTGCTAACTTTCTTTGGTTGTGAATGTTTTTTTTCTTACCTTTGTTTTCTAAACAAACACAATATCACCATGCTGGACACATTTAATCAGTGGTATGGTCAGTTAGACCCCCATTTGCGCATTTACTGGTCTGTGGCTCTCATCACGACCGCCGTATTTGTCATCCAGACGGCTTTGACCTTCATCGGTCTAGGCGACAGTGATGCCGATGTCGATTTCTCTGCGGACTCCACGCCCGACGGCGGCCTCGACGGCGTGGACGGCGCCATGCAGATTTTTACCATGCGCAATGTCGTCAATTTCCTTCTGGGACTTTCCTGGGGCGGTGTGTGCCTGTGGGAGGTCATCCCCAATCGCGTCCTTCTGGCCTTGGCCTCGGTGGCAATAGGCCTTTGCTTTGTAGGTTTCTTCATCTTCCTTTACAAGCAGATGATGCGGCTCCAGTCCAGCGGCAATATCCGCATTGAGTCGGCGGTGGGTCAGGTGTGCCAGGTCTATCTGCGCATCCCTGCCGGGCGCAGCGGCACGGGTAAGGTGCAGATTTCCTTCTCCGGCTCCGTGCAGGAGGTGGACGCCCAGACCGATGGCGACGCCTTGCCTTCGGGCGCCCGTGTGCGTGTTTCCGAAGTTATTGATTCCCACACGCTCCTCGTCACCCCCGTCTGACATTTTACATTTGACATTTTCAATTACGCATTAGCAAAACCTTAAACTTTACATAAATGGATCCTTTCTTTTTGATTATCGTTGCCGTGGTGGTGGGTGTGCTGCTCATCATGGCGTTGCTCAACCGCTACCGCCGTTGCCCGTCCGACAAGATTCTGGTCATCTACGGCAGCAAGTCGTCCAACAGGAGTGCCAAGTGCGTTCACGGCGGCGGTGCCTTTGTCTGGCCCGTCATTGAGGACTACGCCTATCTCTCGCTGACGCCCATCGGCATCGATGCCAACCTCACCAACGCCCTCTCGCGTCAGAACATCCGCGTGGATGTGCCCTGTCGCTTCACCGTGGGCATTTCCACTGAGCCCGAGAGCATGCTGGCTGCCGCCGAGCGCCTGCTGGGCTTGCAGTCGAGCCAGATTCAGGAGATGGCGCGCGATATTCTCTTCGGTCAGTTGCGTCTGGTCATCGCCACGATGTCCATTGAAGAGCTCAACTCCGACCGCGACAAGTTCCTTGAAGCCATCACCGCCAACGTTGAGGTGGAGCTCAAGAAGATTGGTCTGCGCCTCATCAACGTGAACGTCACCGACATCAAGGACGAGAGCGGCTACATCGAGGCCCTCGGTCAGGAGGCTGCCGCCAAGGCCATCAACGAAGCCAAGGTGCGTGTGGCAGAGCAGGAGCGTAACGGTGAGATAGGTAAGGCAGAGGCCGTCCGCGAGACGCGTATCCGCACCGCCGAAGCCAACGCCGAAGCCGTTAAGGGTGAGAACGAGGCCAAGATTGCCATCGCCAACTCCGACGCCAACCGCCGCGAGCGTGAAGCCGAAGCACAGCGCAAAGCCACTGCTGCCGAGAAGATTGCCGCTGCCCAGGCTCTTGAGGAATCG
>CADAVI010000113.1 GCA_902791295.1 uncultured Bacteroidales bacterium
CTTGGCCCGGATGTCGGCGGGAATGGCTCTCTTGTTGATGATGATGTTCATGGTCTTGTAGGCCGCATAAGGCTTGGACACATACCAGAAACCCTTGTAAGGACCGTAGTCGCCCCACGAATTCTTCATCATGAAATACTCCTTGCCGTGCTGGTCTTTGGCGATGCCGTAGATCTGCATGCCGTGATCGTCGGTGGTCTCCCAGTTGTCGTAGGCCTCCTGACGCATATCCTGCGTGATGGTCTTCTCGTTTTTGTTGTCGCTCTCGCTGATTTTGGCCTTCTCGCCCGTCCAGCGGCTCTGGTCGTAGCCCGCTTCGCCCTCTTTGTCCTTCTTCAGGGGCACGGTGGCGACGCCTTTGTTCTTACCCTCGCGGCGGGCAAATCCGTCTTCGCTGACATCGGCGCCCCAGGCGAAAGTCCATCCGTTCTTCACGCTCTCTTCCATCACGCGCATCAGTTCGTCGAGCGGCAGGTTGTAGCTGGAGGCCCAGCGCCAGTTGTCCTGAATCTCAAGAATGAACTGTGTGTAGAAGGGGTGGTGCGTGAAGCTCGTCAGTGACACGTAGTCATCGGCATTAAGGCCGAGATAATTGCTAACGAAGGTCTTTGGTGTGAACTTATATCCTTTGTAATCAAATTCTTCTGGGCATTTTCCGAAGTAACAGTCGAGCATGCACTGCACGGCGTCCTTCCAGTGGGGGTTGATCTTCTTGGCTTCGCTCTTGGAGATGGCTTCCACGTAGGCCTGCATGGGCGAAAAGAAGCCGCTGAAGTTGAAGAGTGAGTCGCCGTAGAGCGTGTTGGGGTAGGGCATGATGCCTTCGGGGATGAGCCCGTAGTGCTCCAGGCAGTAGATGGCGTCGTAGAACGAGCCGCCCTCCGTGAAACTGGCATCTCCGTGAGTGCGCACGTTGCGGTCGGCCCGGTCCGTGTAGGTCTTGCTCACGAGGAACGACTCACACAGGTCGATGTCTGTCATCTCGGGATGCTTCTTCAGCACCTCGCTTTCAAGGAAGGCCAGAGAGGAATAACTCCAACAGGTGCCGCTGTTCTTTTGGTTTTTGATGGAGGTGACGGGATTAGCCACCACCGTAGTGAAGATGAGGGTGTCGGGGTCCGCTTTAGGCTTTGCCTTCTTCCCGGGCTTAGCGACGCCGATCATGGCGACGGCCAAAGCCGAAAGGATGATGAACAGTTTCTTCATTGTATTGTCGTTTTTGTTTTGTTCCTATTCGTTCCAGCCGCTCAGGCTCCATCCGCCGGCTTTCCACCAACTCAGCCTCCTGAAGTAGGTATTCCAACCGAGGTAGAGATATTTATTCGGATGGTTTACTTTGTCGGGGAAGTACCGGTCGTAATCCTCTTGGGGCACATTCATGCTGATGCCGCTGTAGTGCTCTTTGTCGGTGAGCTTGCGATGTTCGGAGCCGCTTAATGAGGACATCCACGGCAAGCTTTGTGTCGGCAATGTTTTATAAGGTACGGCCTTATCCAAAAGGGGGCGCCATCGGCCATATTCTTCCTCCGTGAGTATCTTGCCCATCACGCTGCCCATGTCGTAGGCTATGGGGGTGCCGACATTGTATTTCCCATTATTGGTGGCGCTGATAAAAATCTTGGGGCTGTATATCTGAGCGGTGGCGACCCCTTCTGGCGTCGCGTCCTTGTCGGCGAAGTATTTCCTGATGAGCGGCGCGGTGGCTTTGGCTAATGCTTCCAACTCACTCGTCTTGATGCACGACAGGGGGAAGTTGGCCAAGTAGTTGGCCGAGTTGTCATAGTAGTTGGTGTAGGCCTTGAGGATGGCCTCCATGTCGGCGTTGCAGAGTCCTGCTGCTGCGGTGTGATAGGGCGCGCCGTTGCCGGGCGTCTCCGTGGGCGAACCGATGATCCAGTCGGCCTGGTTGCGCAGTTCGTAAGCCACCTCAATGCCCTGCATCAGGCAGGCGTCCCAAAGGATGTAGTCCATGTGGACGCCCAGCTTGTCGAGCACCCATTTGACGGAGGAGATGTTCATCTGGTAGGCGCCGTTCGCATAGTTGTTTGCCTGATTGTCGATACCGAAGGCGCGTGCCTGCCGGGGGGCGCTCAGGCTTTTGATGTGCTCTTGCTCCAGTTCTTTCTTTGTCTTCTCCGTGGGCGCCCATCCGCTGCCGTGCGACCAAAGCACGAGGGCATAGTGCTCCGAAGGGTAGTTCTTCACCATTTCCTGCAGCGTGGCGAGCATCACGGTGGAATCGGCGCTGTTGCGCTCGGTGTAGGTCTTCCAAGTGTTCGCACCAAGCCGGTTGTAGAGTGTGATGACGGGCTGCGAGGCATCATCGTTATAGACGAGTATGTTGCAGTCGCTCGGAATTGTGTTGTGGTTGGCCGCATAGGCCAGTTCGCTGATATCGCTTTGTGTGGCGGTGGAGAGCGAGTTTTCCGCCACCATATAGACAAGTACGGTGCGGCGTGCGGTGCTGCGTTCGGTTTCCTCTTTGTCGACCTCCGAAAGACTGTCCGTACAGCCCGATGTTATCCCTAATACGAGAAAAAGGGGCAGAATATAGCGTAGATACAATTTCATTTGGGGGCAAAGATAATAAAAATATCTGAAATATCGCAGAACGGCGCCTCAAAGAAATGTTAAAAGGCGCATTTCCTACGTGCATCACCGCTGCATCACCGCTGTTGGCGCGTAAGAAACACAGGAGATATACGAGGACTGAACGAGGACTGAACGAAAGATGGAAGAAAGAGGGCAATAAAAGGGGAGTGGTGTGCGTTTATAATGCAGTCATGCAATGGACAGATCGCATACGTCAGGTTAAGATACTCCTGGTTCTTTCGGCCCTCGTTATCGCGGCGGCTTCGCTCGTCATTTCCCATTATCTGGTGCGCGACCTCGAAGCGGAGGAGATGCGCAAGATGGAAGTGTGGGCCGAAGCGATGCGCTCGCTTTCCGAAGCCGACGAGACGACTGATATGGCGTTGGTACTCAGTGTGATAGAGAGTAACAACACCATTCCTGTCATTGTGATGGGGTCGGACAGCACCGTGCAGATCTACCGCAACCTCATCCTGAACTATTCCTCGCCAGAGGACAGCGTGAATCAGCTCTATGCCGCCGCGCTTCAGATGAGCCGTTCGCATCACGTCATCCCCCTTTCCGTGGGCGACGGAGAGTATGTTCACGTTTACTACGACGACTCGCTCCTTCTGCGCCGCCTGGAGTGGTGGCCCTACGTGCAGTTGGGCATTGTGCTCATCTTCGTCGTGGTGGCAATCTTTGCGATGATGAGCAGCCAGCGTGCGGAGCAGAACAAAGTGTGGGTGGGGCTCTCCAAGGAGACTGCCCATCAGCTCGGCACGCCCATCTCCAGCCTGATGGCCTGGGTGGAAGTTTTGCGAGAGAACTATCCCGACGATCCCCTCATTCCCGAGATGGACAAGGATGTGAAGCGTCTGCAGCTCGTGGCGGAGCGCTTCTCCAAAATCGGTTCGCTGCCGGAGCCTGTCGAGACGGATATCTGTGAACTGGTGGGTCGTGTGACGACGTATATCGGCCGTCGCGCCTCCAATCGTGTGAAGATCACCACCACGCTGCCCGACGAACCGCTGCGGGCGCTCCTCTCGGCCTCACTCTTTGAGTGGGTGATAGAGAATCTCTGCAAGAACGCCATCGACGCGATGGACGGTGAGGGCCACATCCACATCATGGCGCGCAGCGAAGCCTATTGCATCGCCCTCGAGGTGTCGGACACCGGCAAGGGCATTCCTTCGAAGCATTTCAGCACGGTCTTCACGCCCGGTTTTACCACCAAACAGCGCGGCTGGGGCCTCGGCCTCTCTCTGGCGCGTCGCATCGTGGAGGAGTATCACCACGGACGCATTTTCGTCAAGCAGAGCGAGCTGGGCAAGGGGACGACGTTTCGCATCGAGTTGCCGCTTTATGATGGCGAAAACACGCCCTCTGATGAGCAAAATGGCTAAAAAAGCGAAAAAAGACTAAAAAGTTTTCTTCTTTCCGCTCCGTTATCCCCAAATTTTTCGTACCTTTGCACCCCGAATTATGGACGCGACAGACGCTTTGAAGATAGATTTGCGTGCTTTAAGCACCAACGTGCAGCAATTCCGTGCCGTGCTCGACGATGCCTTCTTCTCTTCGCTGGACCAGCAGGAGATTGCCAAGGGCCGCGTGGAGGCCGACATCACGGTGCAGCGCACATCCGAAGAGACGTTCGACGTCGTGTGCCGCCTCCGGGGTGAGGTGGAGGTGCCCTGCACTTACTGCCTCGAGCCCATGACGCTGCCCGTAGAGGCAGAAGACACGCTGAAGGTGCGCTTCGGCGAGAGCGAAG
>CADAVI010000114.1 GCA_902791295.1 uncultured Bacteroidales bacterium
GGCAAACTTGTTGATGCGCTCCTGGTCGAAGGTGACGCATCCGCTCTGCCCCATTTCCTTACCTATCCATGAGGCCAATTCTTCGTAACTGCCAATAGTAATCATAACTTAATGCCTAAATCTTTGATGATTTGTGAAATCTGCTGCATGGTGGTCAGCCTGGTGGGCACCAGGGGCAGACGCAGCTGGTTCTCTATCATGCCCATCTCCGAGAGCATCACCTTCACGCCGGCGGGGTTGCCGTCCACGAAGAGTAGCTTGAAGAGTTCCGTGAACTTATGGTGTATCTTCAGGGCCGAGTCGTATTCTCCCTTCAGAGCCAGACGCACCATCTTGGAGAACTCTCCGGGCAGGGCGTTGCCTATCACGCTGATCACGCCGACGGCGCCCAGCGTGATGAGCGGGAAGGTGATACCGTCGTCGCCCGAAATCACGTCGAAGTTTTTGGGCTTGTTCTTGATGATGTCGTCCATCTGCGAGATGTTGCCCGAGGCCTCTTTGATGGCCACGATGTTGTCGAAGTCGCGCGCCAGACGCAGCGTGGTCTCAGCCGACATGTTGACGCCGGTGCGGCCGGGCACATTGTAGAGCACCACCGGCACGGGACTGGCTTCAGCAATGGCGGCGAAGTGCTGATAGAGTCCTTCCTGCGAGGGTTTGTTGTAGTAGGGACAAACGCTCAGGATGCCGTCGATGCCGCGGAAGTCGCCCGTCTTGAGCTCTTCCACGACGGCGCGTGTGCTGTTGCCGCCGAGACCGAGCAGGATGGGTACGCGTCCGTTGACACGCTCCACAAGCATCTGCTTCAGCTGTTTCTTTTCCTCCGCCGTCAGCGTGGGTGTCTCCGCCGTCGTTCCCATCACGCAGAGGAAGTCGGCTCCTCCCGTCAATTGATACTCCACCAGACGGGCCAAAGCGTCCCAGTCGATGCTGCCGTCTGTCTTGAAAGGCGTGATGAGCGCAATGCCCAAGCCTTTGAATTTATTCTGTGCCATCTGTTTTCGGTTACACTTTCAGGCGACAAAGATACGAATAAAAGTTTAAAGTTTGAAGTTTAAGGTTTAAAGTTTTGTTCTTATCCGGGCGTTTTTACTTTATCATGTCCAGAAACTCTTCTTCGCCGACGAGCCTGATGCCGAGTTTCTCCGCTTTTTCACGCTTCGAGGGCCCCATGTTTTCTCCGGCCAGCACCATTGTGGTCTTGCCCGAAATGCTGCCCACGTTCTTGCCGCCGTGCTGCTCGATGAGCGCCTTGTATTCGTCGCGCGAATGGTGCTGAAACACACCGCTGATGACGATGCTCTCGCCCTCCAGGCGGTCGCTGTGCTGCGTCAGCTGCTCTTCGCTGAGACGCATCTGCAGACCGGCCTTCTCCAGCCGCTCCAACAGCCTGACATTCTTCTCCTCGCGGAAAAAGCGCAGGATACTCTCGGCGATGGCCGCGCCGATGCCGTTCACTTCCAGCAGTTGATCCGGAGTTGCTTCCTTCAGAGCGTCCATCGACTTGAAGTAGCGTGCCAGCGTCCTGGCGGCGATTTCGCCCACATAACGTATGCCCACGGCAAAGAGCACCCGCTCGAAGGGCACGCTTCTGGAGGCCGCAATGCCGTCGATGATGTTCTGCTCCAACTTGTGGGTCTGCTTGCCTGAGACGCTCTCCGCTATGGGCTGCCCGAAGAGGTCCGTCTGGGGCGGGCAGAGGTCGTCCATCGTCAGGTCGTAGAGGTCGGCGGCGTCGCGGATGAGGCCCCGCTCGTAGAGGCTCGCCACCGTCTCCGGTCCGATGGAGTCGATGGCCATTGCCCGGCGCGAGACGAAATGCTCTATGCGCCCCAGTATCTGAGGCTTGCAGCCCTCCTCGTTGGGGCAATACCACGAAGCGCCCTCGCCGCCTTCTCCTGCCTCTTTCTGCAGCGGCGCGCCGCACACGGGGCAACGCTCGATGAAGTGCACCTCGGGCCCTCTGGGACCGCTGATGGCGTCGTAGTCCACCGTCACCACTTTGGGGATAATCTCGCCTCCTTTTTCTATCAGCACGGGGTCGCCCTCGTGCAGGTCGAGCTGACGCATGAAGGCCTCGTTGTGGAGCGTGGCCCTCCTGACAACGGTGCCGGCCAGCAGCACGGCGTCCATATTGGCCACCGGCGTCACCACACCCGTGCGCCCCACCTGATAGGTCACTTCGCGCAAGACGGTCGAGGCCTGCTCCGCCTGGAATTTGTAGGCAATGGCCCATCGGGGGCTCTTGGAGGTCATGCCCAGGGATTTCTGCTGCGCCAGCGAGTTGACTTTCAGCACGACGCCGTCGGTGGCAACCGGCAGCGCCCTTCGCGCTTCATCCCAGTGGTGGATGTAGTCCATCACCTCCTCCAGCGTGTCGCACAACTTCATGTCGGCGCTCACCTTGAAGCCCCACTTCTTGGCGGCCATCATGTTGTCGTAGTGGGAATCGCCGGGAATGTCGTCGCCCAGCAGGTAGTAGAGATAGGCGTCAAGCCCGCGCTCGGCACACACCTTGGGGTCTTTGCTCTTGAGCGTGCCCGAGGCGGCGTTGCGGGGATTGGCGAAAAGTTCTTCTTCGCGCTCTTCGCGCTCCCGGTTGAGGCGCTCGAAATTGGCCCAGGGCAGCAGTATCTCGCCGCGTATCTCGAAAGGGCGCTCTTCGTCCACCTTGAGGGGAATGCTGCGTATGGTGCGCACGTTGGCCGTCACGTCGTCGCCTTTGGTGCCGTCGCCGCGCGTCAGCGCCCGCTTGAGCCGTCCGCCCTCGTAGTGCAGCGCGATGCTCAGCCCGTCGTATTTCAGCTCACAGCAGATCTGGAACTTCTGTCCTTTGAGCCCTTCTTCAACGCGACGGTAGAAATCTCTGACTTCCTCTTCGTTATAGGTGTTGGACAGAGAAATCATAGGCCGCTCGTGGGCCACCGTCTCGAAGCTGCCGTTGAGGTCGCTGCCGACGCGCCGTGTGGGCGAATCGGGGTCGTCCATTTCGGGGTGCAGGGCCTCCAGACGCTCCAGTTCGTGCATCAGTTCGTCAAACTCGCGGTCGGAGATTGTCGGGCTGTTGTCCACGTAGTAGGCTCTGTTGCATTCGTCGAGTTGACGGCGCAGGCTCAGTATTCTCTCTTTCTCGTCCATGTATTCCTACCTTGTTATTTCACGCGCAAAGACCCGCCTCCATTCGGCGGGTCCTTGCATTCTGTTGTCGTTTACGTTGCGTCTCAGCGACTTACTTGCCGAAGTAGCGCTTCAGCAGACCGTCGAAGCCGCGTCCGTGACGGGCCTCGTCCTTGGCCATCTCGTGCACGGTGTCGTGGATGGCGTCCAGGTTCTCCTCCTTGGCACGCTTGGCGATGGCCATCTTGCCGGCGCAGGCGCCGCATTCAGCCTCGGCGCGCTTCTCGAGGTTGGTCTTGGTGTCCCACACCACGTCGCCGATGAGTTCGGCAAAGCGGCTGGCATGATCGGCCTCCTCGAAGGCGTAGCGGCGGAAGGCCTCGGAGATTTCGGGATAACCTTCGCGGTCGGCCTGACGGGCCATAGCGAGATACATGCCCACCTCGCAGCATTCGCCCTGGAAGTGCGACTTCAGGCCCTCCATGATGTCCTCGGGACAACCCTTGGCCACACCGATTACGTGCTCGGTGACGTATTCCTTCTCACCCTCCTTGATTTCGGAGAACTTGCTCTTGGGAGCCTTACACTGGGGGCACTGCTCGGGAGCCTCTGTACCCTCATACACGTAGCCGCACACGGCGCAAACAAACTTTTTCTTCATCGTTGTCTTGTTTTTATGGTTAATATTATCGGTTTCTCTCTGTTTCTCTAATCATTTTTGATTATTTTCGGGGACAAATATAACAACTTTTTTGTATTTTTCAAAGAAAATCCACGATTTTTTGTGTTATTTCATCATATTTGCGTACTTTTGCAAATGAAAACCGATGCGATAGTGGCTCAGTTGGTAGAGCATTGGCTTCCCAAGCCGAGGGTCGCGGGTTCGAGTCCCGTCTATCGCTCTTGTTAATAATCAATACCTTACGAGGCCCTCAATAGGCCTCTTTTTTTTTGTTTTTTCTAGTTTGATCTCTGCCGAGCGTGAGTAATGTCTGCGGCGAACAGCCAACAGTAATACACCCGACGAGGATTTTTTACTCCCCAGTTAGAGAAAATTTGCGCGCCAGTTAGAAAACCGATTTTCTCCAGTTAGAGGCCCCGTGGAATTGTTGTAGCAAAAAGTCAAAGATCGCTTGTCGT
>CADAVI010000115.1 GCA_902791295.1 uncultured Bacteroidales bacterium
GCCTGCATGCGCCTGCCGGGCACCGACGGCAAGGCCAAGATGTCCAAGTCGCTGGGCAACTGCATCTACCTCTCCGACACGCCCAAGGAACTCAAGACGAAGGTCAACTCCATGTTCACCGACCCCGAGCACATCCATGTGGAGCAGCCCGGTCATCTGGAGGGCAACACGGTGTTTATTTATCTCGACGCCTTCTGCGAGGACAGCGATTTTGAGAAGTTCCTGCCCGACTATAAGAATCTCGACGAGCTCAAGGCCCACTACACGCGCGGCGGCCTGGGCGACGGCACCTGCAAGAAGTTCCTGCTCAACATCCTCAACGACCGTCTGACGCCCATCCGCGAACGCCGCGCCTATTGGGAGCAGCGCATTCCCGAGGTCTATGAGATTCTGCGCAAGGGCTGCGAGGAAGCGCGTGCGGCGGCTCAGGCCACTCTCGAAGATGTGCGCCGCGCCATGCGCATCAACTATTTCGAGGATGCCGAATTGATTGCCGAACAGGCAAAACGCTATGCTTCTGCAAAAAAATAGGCAAAAATTTTGCCGTTTCGGTATTTTGTCGTACCTTTGCACCGCATAACCGCGATGGCGGGGACGGCATTTGGGCAATTAGCGCAGCTGGTTCAGAGCATCTGCCTTACAAGCAGAGGGTCGGGGGTTCGAATCCCTCATTGCCCACGAAAAACACTTACAAGCAGAGGGTCGGGGGTTCGAATCCCTCATTGCCCACGAAAAACACTTAACAGGGAGCCGTGAGGCTCGTGCGATTCAAAATATATATGTTATTAGATCCTTTGACCGCGATATCGCCCATAGACGGTCGCTATCGCAGCAAGACAGAACCCCTTGCATCTTATTTCTCCGAATTTGCCCTCATCCGCTATCGTGTGCGTGTGGAGGTAGAGTATTTCATTGCGCTTTGCGAGTTGCCCCTGCCTCAGCTCAAGGGCTTCCCTGTGGAGGCTGAGCGTCTGCGCTCCATCTGGCGCGACTTCACCGAGCAGGATGCGGTGCGCATCAAGGAGATAGAGTCCGTCACCAACCACGACGTCAAGGCCGTGGAGTATTTCATCAAGGAGAGGTTCGACGCCATCGGCGGCCTGGACGCCTACAAGGAGTTCATCCATTTCGGCCTCACCTCCCAGGACATCAACAACACCTCCGTGCCTCTCTCTATCAAGGAGGCCATGGACGAGGTGTATTATCCTCAGATGGAGGAACTCATCGCCCAGTTGCGCGACTACGCCGAAGCATGGAAGGATATCCCCATGCTGGCCAAGACCCACGGACAGCCTGCTTCCCCCACGCGTCTGGGCAAGGAGGTGATGGTCTTCGTCTATCGTCTGGAGCGCCAGTTGCAGATGCTCAAGGCCGTGCCCGTCACCGCTAAGTTCGGTGGTGCCACCGGCAACTACAACGCCCATCATGTGGCTTATCCCGAATACGATTGGCGCGCCTTCGGTTCGCGCTTTGTGGCGGAGAAACTCGGTCTGGAGCGTGAGGAGTACACCACCCAAATCTCCAACTACGACTGCCTGGGCGCCCTCTTCGACGGCATGAAGCGCATCAACACCATCATCATCGACCTCGACCGCGACTTTTGGCAGTATGTCTCGATGGAGTATTTCCGTCAGAAGATCAAGCAGGGTGAGGTGGGCTCCAGCGCGATGCCCCATAAGGTAAACCCCATCGACTTCGAGAACTCCGAGGGCAATCTCGGTGTGGCCAACGCCGTGCTGGCTCATTTGGCCCAGAAGCTCCCCATCAGCCGCCTGCAGCGCGATTTGACCGATTCCACCGTCTTGCGCAACGTCGGTGTGCCCATGGGTCACATGGTCATCGCCATCCAAAGCACCCTCAAGGGCCTGCGCAAGCTGGTGCTCAACGAGGAGGCCATCAACCGCGATTTGGACAACTGCTGGGCCGTCTGCGCTGAGGCCATCCAGACCATCCTGCGCCGCGAGGCCTACCCCCATCCCTACGAGGCCCTCAAGGCGCTCACCCGCACGGGCAAGGGCATCGATGAGGCCACTATTAAAGAATTCATTGAAGGTTTGGACGTCAGCGAGACCGTGAAGGTTCAGTTGCGCGCCATCACGCCTCACACTTACACAGGTATTTAAACGTAGTTTATGGAAAACGAAGATTGGAAGAAAGCATTCAGCGAGGAGGGTGGCAAGCGCCCCCGTCGTCCCCGCATTCAGCATAGCGGCGTCAGCCACGAGCCCGTGAGCCGCGGCCCCCAGCGTCCCTACGGCGACCGTCCCGCTTATGGTGAGCGCCCGCAGCGTCCCGCTTACGGCGACCGTCCCCATCGTGCTTACGGCGACCGCCCTCAGCGTCCCTACGGAGAGCGCCCCGCTTACGGTGACCGCCCTCAGCGTCCCTACGGCGACCGCCCTCAGCGTCCCTACGGAGAGCGTCCCGCTTACGGTGACCGTTCCCAGCGTCCTTACGGCGACCGTCCGCAGCGTCCCTACGGTGATCGCCTCCAGCGCAAGCCTTACAACCCCAATGCAAAGTATTCGTTCAAGAAGCAGATAGAATACAAGGAGGCCCACTACGACCCCAACGAGCCGATGCGCCTCAACAAGTTCCTGGCCAATGCCGGCATCTGCTCGCGTCGCGAGGCCGATGAGTTCATTGCCGCCGGTGTGGTGAAGGTCAACGGCGAGGTGGTCACCGAGCTCGGCACGAAGATAAAACCCACCGACGAGGTGCGCTTCCACGAGGACACCGTCAGCATCGAGAAGAAGGTCTATGTGCTGCTCAACAAGCCCAAGGGCTACGTCACCACCGTTGACGACCCGCAGGACCGCAAGACGGTGATGGACCTCGTGAAGGGCGCCTGCCGCGAGCGCATCTACCCCGTCGGCCGTCTCGACCGCAACACCACGGGTGTGCTGCTGCTGACCAACGACGGTGAACTGGCCGCCAAACTGACGCACCCCCAGTATCGCAAGAAGAAGATCTACCACGTGCATCTCGACCGTAACGTCACGGCGGCCGATATGCGCCAGATTGCCGACGGCATCCGGCTCGACGACGGCGAGATTCACGCCGACGCTGTGGAGTATGCCAGCGAGACGGACAAGAAGCAAGTGGGCATCGAGATACACTCCGGCCGCAACCGCATCGTGCGCCGCATCTTCGAGCATCTGGGCTACAAGGTGCTGAAGCTCGACCGTGTCTATTTCGCTGGTCTCACCAAGAAGCTCGTCAAGCGCGGCGACTGGCGCTTCCTCACCGAGAAGGAGGTCAACATGCTCCGCATGGGAGCCTTTGAGTGAAGAGTGATGAGTGAAGAGTGAAGAATGAAAGTTTCAGGATTCCAGATTCAAAGAATATACGATGAAAAGAACAAAAGTAACAGATGCACTGAAGTGCACATCATACGGTGAGCAGATTGTTGTCAAGGGCTGGGTGCGCAGCAAGCGCGGCAGCAAGGGCATTTTCTTCGTGGCCCTCAACGACGGCAGCACCATCAAGAACATACAGATTGTAGGCGATGAGGCCAAGATTCCCGAGGACATCGTGAAGCGCATCACCACCGGCGCCTGCATCAGCGTGGAGGGCCGCCTCGTGGAGAGCCCCGCAGCCGGTCAGGCGAGTGAGATACAGGCCGATTCCATCGAGATTCTCGGCGATTGCGACAACACCTATCCCCTGCAGAAGAAGGGCGCCTCGTGGGAGTATCTCCGTACGGTGGCCCACCTGCGTCCCCGCACCAACACCTTCGGCGCCATCCTGCGCATCCGCCACAACATGGCGATGGCCATCCACACCTATTTCCATGAGCACGGCTTCTTCTACTTCCACACGCCGCTCATCACGGCCAGCGACTGCGAGGGTGCCGGCAACATGTTTCAGGTGACCACCAAAAACCTCTACGACCTCAAGAAGGACGAGCAGGGCAGGATACTCTACAACGACGACTTCTTCGGCGAACAGACCTCCCTCACCGTCTCCGGACAGCTGGAGGGCGAGCTGGGCGCTACGGCGCTGGGTGCCATCTACACCTTCGGCCCCACCTTCCGCGCCGAAAACAGCAACACGCCGCGCCACCTGGCCGAGTTCTGGATGATAGAGCCCGAGGTGGCCTTCCTCGACCAGGAGGAGCTGATGGACCTCGAGGAGGACTTTATCAAGTATTGCGTGCGCTGGGCTTTGGACCACTGTCAGGACGACCTTGAATTTCTCAACAAGATGGTGGACAAGGGACTCATCGAGCGCCTGCAGAGTGTGCTCAACGAGGACTTCGTGCGCCTGCCCTACACCGAAGGCATCCGCATCCTGCAGGAAGCCCGGAAGAACGGCCGAAAGTTTGAGTTCCCCTGCGAGTGGGGCGACGACCTGGCCTCCGAGCACGAGCGCTACCTCGTGGAGGAGCACTTCAGGAAGCCCGTCATCATGACCGACTATCCGCGCGCCTTCAAGTCGTTCTACATGAAGCAGAACGAGGAAACGCCCGACGGCGGTTCCGTCGGCTACAAGGGCGCTGTGGCTCCCGGTCCCACGATGCAGGGCACCGACGTCCTCTTCCCCTCCATCGGCGAGATTATCGGCGGCTCGGTGCGTGAGGCGAGCTACGAGAAGCTGCTCGGCGAGATAGAGCGCCGCCAGATGGATATGACGCATCTCAACTGGTATCTCGACACGCGTAAATACGGCTCATGCCCTCATGCCGGCTTCGGCCTGGGCTTCGAGCGCCTGATTCTGTTTGTCACGGGCATGCAGAACATCCGCGACGTGATTCCCTTCCCCCGCACTCCGGGCAACGCCCAGTTCTAAGGCGCAGGGATTTGATAAAACAGCAGCAGGCCTCCGGAAATCGGGGGCCTGCTCTGGTTTCAGGACGATGCAAAATAATAAAATGATGATTTTCGTAAAAAAATATAGGTGGTTTTAAGAAAATAAAAAATAATAGGTACATTTGCAAGAAATCTGTTCCAATGAGGACACGATAGGATAGTCAGACAAATAATAATAACCGAATATCATGAAAAAAACGCTGATGACATTTATCCTGGTCATTATAGCCGCAGGCGTGAGTGCCCAAATGACGTTTACCTTTAACGGTGTAACCTATGGCGATGTTGCCGAACGCGACAGCAAGGGATTTACCACAGTGACCTTACCCGCCGGCACCGGTCTCAGCGGCCTCATTACCGCCGTGAGTGTGGACGGCACGCCCGTGAGTGCTTCGCAGGTGACGCCCAATCCTACCACCACAAAGATCAACTACGGGGAACTCAAGGTGTTCACCTACGATAACAGGGCCTACGGCTTCCTTTTCGAGGAGGACGTGTGGTTTTGCGGTGTGTTCTTCTCCGACTGTCACATCAATCAGGGCAGCGGTCACGACGGCACTTCCGCTGCGGATATGACCGCCATCATGACCAACATCCTCAA
>CADAVI010000116.1 GCA_902791295.1 uncultured Bacteroidales bacterium
AGATGTTCGTCGCTCTCGAAGAAGCTGCCGTAATGGCGCTCCGTCAGATCCATGCCGCCGACGGTGGTGCCGGACACCAGCAGGATGCGCCGTCCGTCTTTGCGTTCCAGGCGGGCTTCCTTCAGCGCCTGCTCCACCGCCATCATGCCCATCAGCACCGTGCGGCTCACTTCCTTTGCGGCGTCGATGCCGAGCCGGCGCTTCATCTCTTCCGACGACATTTTCACCTCGCCCACAGGCAGTTCGTGATGCACGGACTCCAGATATTGCATCTCCCCGATGCCCGTGCGTCTTTCGAGCAGCGAGCGGGTGACTTCCTCTTTCGAGCAACCGATGGCCGAGACGATGCCGGCTCCCGTGATGACGATATTACGATATTGCTGTTCACGGCCCTGTCTTTATTTCTTGCGGTTTTTGCTCACGTAGTCGGCGATGGTGGCGATGCTCCTGAAGATGCCTTTGCCTTCAGCAGGGTTGGCCAGCTTGATGCCGTATTTCTTCTCCAGCAAGACGATGATTTCCAGCACGTCGATGGAGTCCAGCCCGAGTCCTTCGCCGAAGAGCGGAGCGTCCGTCTCGATGTCGTCGGGCGTCATGTCCTCCAGATTGAGCACCTTGATGATTTCCTGTTTCAGTTCAAGTTCCAGTTCTTCCATATTATATTATTTGTTTGATTCAATGATGTATATGTTTGCTTCATAGTGTGTGTCGTCTGTGCAGTCGATCCATCCGGCGACGAGACTGTCGAGCCTGCGGTCCAAGAGCGTGGCGCCGACGATGCGGTCGATGAGGGCTTCGTCTTTTCGCGGCATGATGCAGAAGCCGGTCTCGCCCCTGTAGCCGTTGCGCAGGGCTATTTCTCCCGTCACGATGTTGGGCAGGGTGTAGATGAAGGCCGAAGGGCTGGGGTAGTAGTTGTCGCCTTCGCCGATGGTGGTCTCGTAGGCTCTGTCGGCCATGATGCTGGACGAGCTGTTGCAGAGCACCACGCCTCTCGTCGTGTCTTCCTCTTTGCGCTCTTTCCCTTCGGCCTGCAGCAGCAGTTCCGAAGCTACAAAGCCCAGTCGGGCCAGCGGATCCATCTTGTAGTATTTCGGGTACGACGCGATATGTTGTTTGTAGAGCGCCGTCAACTTCGAGAGTCCTTCGCCTTCGCAGGCGACCTCCCGTCCGTCCACCAGGACTCTTTCGGGCGTGATCTCCACGTTGTGGGTGCGCACAAAGTCCGGCGCCTTCTTTCCTTCGGGCGCGTCCTCCGCCTCCGTCCTCACGAGCGAGAGTGCCGCATTGCCTCCGCCGAAGCCTGAAATCATCTTCACGAAGCGGCGGCCGTCGGTCTTACGGAGTGCGGAGACGACGTCGATGCGGCCCGACACGCCGCGTTCGCCGTAGCCCTTTGTGGGGAGTATGAAGCCCCGCTCGAGCGCTGCCGCCGTGAGCACCGTCTCCAGGATGCCTGCTGCGCCGAGCGTGTGGCCCGTGTAGCCTTTGAGGGCGTTGACGGGAACGTCTCCGAAGCCGCATCCGGCGATGGCGACGCTCTCCATCTGGTCGTTGAACATCGTGGCCGTCCCGTGTGCGTTGATGAGGGCGATACCCTCAGAGGCCACAGCCCTGAGTGCGGCGGAGGCACCTTCGGCCCGGGGCGAGGGCGAGGTGATGTGGTGGGCGTCGTTGTTCACGGCGCCGGCCTCGAGGGCCCAGAGTGCTTGCGCTCCTTCGGGCGCCTTTCGGCTGAGGACGACGGTGGCGGCGGCTTCTCCCAGATTCAGTCCCAGGCGTTCCAGGTCAAAGGGGCGGCAGGCGTCTTCCGAGACGGCTTTGAGCGCCTGAAATCCGCTCACGGTGAAGCGGCAGGCGACATCGGCGCCCGTGACGACGGCGGTGTCGTAGTTGCCCGCCTCCAGCAGCCTCTCCGCTGTAATCATCGCCGAGACGCCCGAGATGCAGGCGTTGCACACCGTGAGGGGCTGCGTGGTGAGGCCCAGGGCCCGGGCGATATGCTCTGCGGCCTCTGCGGGGCTGATGCGCGTCTCGCCGTCGGTGCCCAGCAGCTCGATGTTGCCTTTGGTGGTGCTGAGGACAAACAGCGTGCGCTCGCTCGCAACATCAATCTTGCAGCGGCTCATCGCTTCGCGGGCGGAGCTGAGGGCCAGCGCTTCGAATCGCGTCATGCCTTCGCGGGTCATCCGGGCCGTCTGCTCCCGTGAGAAGAGCGAGGCGCAGACCGCAGTGGGGATGCCCCACAGACCTTCGTGCCGGCGCAGCGCAGAGCGTCCCTGAAGGATGGCCTCCAGGTTTTCTCCGGTCGTTGCTCCGAGCGGTGAGGTGATGTTGTCCGCGATGATATAAATCATTCCGTCAATCCGTTATTCCATGAATCCGTGATTCCATAATTCCGTAATCCCGTCATTCCTCCATAACCCCCCAGCGCCTTTTCCACGCTTCGAAGAAGGGCGGATTGTTCCAGGCGAGTTTGTGGTTGAGGTCGGTGAACACCTGCACCGAGTGCGCCGTTGTCAGGAGCGAGCCGTCGGCCGTGTCGCGTATCTCGTAGTCGTAGGTGAGTCGCGCCGAGAGCGTCGGTCTGTACCAGATGTCGATGCGGGGCTTCATGCCGAAGAGGATGGGCTTCTTGTAGCGTATGTTGAGTTCCACCAGCGGGGCCTGATAGCCGTTGGCGGCGATGGTGGCGTGGTCGATGCCGTATTTCTCGCCGAAGGCTCTGCGGGCGTCCTCCAGATAGTGGGCGTAGGACCCGTGCCAGGCGATGTTCATCGAGTCCACTTCGCTGAAGCGTATCTCCAGCGTTCTCGACGCCGTGAGCAGTTGCGATTTATCCTTTGTCTTCATTCTTCAGTGTTATTTTCATTTCTCCTTCGGCCAACAGTTGTCCTTCGCTCTCGACGGAGGCTTCCACCAGCGTGATGCCGAAGGCTTCTTCCCTGACCGTCACTCTCGTCGTCAGTGTCTGGCCCACGGGAGGCAGCGCGTGTATTTCCATGTTGCGCAAGGCGCCGATGACGCCGATGTCCACCTTGTCGAGCCCCATGACGTAGAGCGTGCGGAATCCGATGCGTGCGGCGCAGCTCTGTGCGATGTTCTCCATCAGACCCGCCGCCGTCAGACGCCCGTCTTCGGTGAAGAGGCTGTCGGCCTTTACGAGTGTTTCCGTGACGACTTCCGTGTCGTCGTAGCCTGTCAGGCGGTCCACTGCGACAAAGGGATCTCTTTGCGGCAGCAGGCTGCGGATGTCGATCTTCCGGAGCGTGGCTTCAGTGTAGGGTGCTGTCAGTTTCATCGTTCCAGAAGTCGTAGTAGTTGTACCATTGTGTGGGATAGAGGCTGAGGATGCGCTCTATCTCCGCAGCATAGCTCGCGGCCAGCTGCCTCAACTGCTCCTCCCGAGGAGCGTCGGCGGCGTACGCCAGCGGCGTCACATGGATGCGGTAGCCTCGTGCGCCTTCTTTCATCACGTGCACGGCCAGCACCTTCTGCTCCAGCAGCACCGCCACGCGGAAGGGCCCCATCGGCAGTCTGGCTTCCTTGCCCATCAGCTTCACGGAGACGCTCTTCGGCGAGCCCCATATCCTGTCGGCGGGGATGCTGACGATGTCGCCGGCGGAGAGTGCGGCGTTGATTTCGAAGAGATGGCTGCCGTCTTCGCTGACGGGAATCATGTGGATGCGGCTCAGGCTGAACATGCGGTCGCGATTGACCATCACGCTCTCTTTCTCGCCGCCGTAGACCAGCACGTGTAGCGCCTTTTGCGTCGAGCGCAGCGAGTAGCCCGCGATCTCGTAGTTGCCGATGTGCGAGCTCATCATCATGAAGCTCTCCGGCTGTGAGGCCAGACGGTAGAAATGCTCTTCGCCCTCCATGCTGATGACGAAGTTCCTGCCGGCATACATGGCGAACTTGTCGATGACGGCCTGGGCGAACAAGCAGTGGTTCGCGTAGGCTCTGACGAAGGCTTTCAGCCGTCCGTCGCCCATGCGGCGGCGGAAGAAGCGGTAGCTGTGGCGGAAGCCCGGCAGGAAGACGCATACGGGGATGACGAAGACGAAGGCGAAGGCATACACCGCCCTGACGTCGACGACGCGCAGCAGACGGATGAGCCAGCGGTGCATCGCGCCGTTGCCGTAGGTTGTTCCTGCCCACTTCTTCTTTGCCATAGCGCCTCAGCCCACTTTCTTTTCGATGTAGTCGCAGAACTCACGCAGCGTGGCGATCGTCTTCATCTCCTCGAGGTTGATCTTGAAGCCGAACACCTTCTGCACGATCACCACGATGTCCACCAGATCCAGGCTGTCGATGCCCAGATCCTCTTT
>CADAVI010000117.1 GCA_902791295.1 uncultured Bacteroidales bacterium
GTACTGCACACCCGTGGGAGAGTAGGTAGCCGCCGTTTTACAAAAAAGCCTCTGCATCGAAAGATGTGGAGGCTTTCTTGATTTTCAGAGAGCAATCTCGGAGGGCCTTTTGCGTTATAAGGCATTCTCTCTCCCACGGGTGAGTGGGCGAAGAGGGCCTTTGGAGGCTTCCTGATTTTTATAAATTCCTAACCTTTTTTTCTCAGGCAGCTGCTGCACTCCCCGCAATCCTGCCTGAAGTCTTCGCCGAAGAAGCGAAGCAGTTGGCGTGATTTGCACATATCTTCATTCTGAATGTAGTCCAGCATACTCTTCAGCTGATGCCTGTAGCGCTCCTTGCGCTCTTCGTAAACTTCGCGGGAAAGCACCACCTTCTCCTTCAACACCCGATTCTGCAGGAAGGTGACACGAGAGCAGTGTTTCTTGGGGATATAGTGTACGATGTGAAGTTGGGAGAGATGGATGAGACACTCATACACCTGATGTTGCGTGTAGCCCGTCTCACGGGCTATGAGCGACTCGTCAAGCCAGCAGTATTGCGAGAAGATGCCGATATTGTTGCGCAGCAGACTGGTGACAATCTTTTCGTTCTCCTCTCCCATGATGGCGTGATAGAGTTCCGAACGTGTGGCGGGGATGTAGATCCGGCTGACGGAACTCTCCTCCAGGCGGAAGTCCAGATAACCGGCATCGGAAAGTAACTCCAGCGCGCTGACGGCCATAAGTGAGTGCAGATGAAACGCCGTGCAGAAGGCCATCAGGTCGAAATCTCTCGTCATGCCCTGCCCGTCGTCCGCTGCCACCTGAAGGAAGAAGCAGAGCTTTTCATAGACGTCGCGGATGTAGTCCTTCTCCGGAAAGCGTGTTTCGAGACGGCGCTGCATCACTCGGGCGTCGTCACCCTCGGTGATGATGACGGCGTGGGCTTTTTGGCCGTCGCGACCGGCGCGTCCGGCCTCCTGGAAATAAGCCTCCAGACTGTCGGGCGGGTCGAGATGTATTACCAGACGCACGTCGGGTTTGTCAATGCCCATGCCGAAAGCGTTGGTCGCTACCATGATACGCAGATTGTTGGCGCTCCAGGCTTTCTGGCGTTCGTCTTTCTCGCTGTCGGGCAGTCCGGCATGGAAGTAGGTGACGCGGTGCCCCAACTGATGAAGCATGCGTGCTGTCTCCATACAGTTCTTGCGGTTGCGCGTGTAGATGATGCATGAGCCAGGCCATCGTTCCAACACTTGCAGCATGCCCAACGTGCTGACATCGTGGCGCTCCACCGTGTAGATGAGATTGGGGCGGTGGAAACTCATACGGATGACGTTTTCCTCGCGGAAATCCAGTTGGTGCTGTATATCGTGCACCACCTCAAGGGTGGCCGACGCCGTGAGCGCGAGAATGGGTACGTCCGGTTTTTCTTTGCGTATATTCTTGATCTCCAAATAGGACGGTCGGAAATCATGACCCCATTGGGAGATGCAGTGCGCCTCGTCGATGGTGATGAACGACACGTTCATGTGGCGTAATTTGGAAACAAAGAGCTCGGAGGAGAGGCGTTCGGGCGAGACGTAGAGAAATTTGTAGTTGCCGAAAATGCAGTTCTCCAGCGTGACGATGATGTCCTCGCGCTTCATCTCCGCATAGATGCAGGCGGCTTTGATGCCGCGTTCACGAAGATGTTTCAACTGGTCCTTCATCAGGGCGATGAGCGGTGTGACAACGATGCAGATACCCTCTCGGGCCAGTGCCGGCACCTGAAAGGCGATGCTCTTGCCGCCGCCCGTAGGCATCAGTCCCAGCGTGTCGCGCCCGCTGCCGATGCTCTCGATAATCTCTCTCTGGATGCCCCGAAAGTCGGAGTAGCCGAAGTAGTGTTGCAGAATGTCCTGGTATCGGTTCATTCTTCCTTCAGCGAGATGTCCTCAATCTGCAGCTGTATCTCTCCGTGCTTGTGGGTATTCTCCTCGACGGTATAGACGATGTCAAAAGCGCGTTTGGTCTTGATGTAGCGCGCCAGTGCGCTCTGTCCGAAAGCAATGCCGCTCATCACGTTGTTGCTCCTGTTGTCCACAAGTTCCAGTTTGATGTGCTCCTGATTGCGTCCGACCACCTTGCTCGTGCCGTAGTCATAGACGCGGCGAGTGCAGAAGACGGGCTTCGTGTTGTTGGGACCGAAGGGCTCAAAGCGGCGCAGCTCATTAAAGAGGCGGCGGCTGATGTCCTTGAAGTCCAGCGTGGCGTCGATGTCGAGTTGCGGCTGCGTCTGCTCAGGCAGGATGTGCTCGTCCACATACTCTTCGAAGCGGCGTTTGAATTCCGGCACGTTGACCGCCTTGAGCGTCAGTCCGGAGGCGTAGGTGTGTCCGCCGAAGTTTTCCAGCAAATCCTCGCAACTCTCAATGGCTTTGTAGATGTCGAATCCGGCTACGGAGCGTGCACTGCCGGTGGCCAGATCGTTGTCGCGCGTCAGCACGACGGCCGGCCGGTTGTAGATTTCCGTCAGGCGGCTGGCCACGATGCCGATGATGCCCTTGTGCCACTCTTCGTTGTAGATGACGATGCCTTTATGTTCGTTGCGGTGGTCGATGGAGGCCACAATCTGGTTGGCCTGCTCAGTCATCACCTTGTCGAGGTCTTTGCGCTGTTCGTTGTAGTGGTTGATGTTCTCGGCCATCTCACGCGCTTTCTCGGGATCTTTCTCGATGAGCAGTGCGACGGACTCCTTGCCGTTCTGTATGCGTCCGGAGGCGTTGATGCGCGGACCGATTTTGAAGATGATGTCGGTGAGCATAATCTCCTTACCGGAGAGTCCGCACACGTCGATAATGGCTTTCACGCCCACGCTGGGTGATTGGTTGAGCTGACGAAGGCCGTGATAGGCGAGTATTCTGTTTTCTCCCAAGATGGGCACTATGTCCGAGGCAATGCTGATGGCGCAGAGGTCGAGCAGGGGGATGAGTTCGGAGAAGGGAATCCCGTTGCTGGCGGCGAAGGCCTGTATCAATTTGAATCCCACGCCGCATCCGCACAGATGCTCGTAGGGGTAGGTGTGATCCGTGCGCTTGGCGTTGAGCACGGCCGCTGCGGGCGGCAACTGCTTGTCGGGCACGTGATGGTCGCAGATGATGAAGTCGATGCCCAGGCTCTTGGCGTAAGTGATTTCCTCCACCGCCTTGATGCCGCAGTCGAGCACGATGATGAGTTTGACTCCTGTCTCGTGGGCGTAGTCCACACCTTTGTGCGACACCCCGTAGCCGTCTTCGTAGCGATCTGGGATGTAGTAGTCGATGTTGGTGCAGTATTGGTGGAGGAATTTATAGACGAGCGCCACCGCTGTGACGCCGTCCACATCATAGTCGCCATAGATGAGGATGCGCTCCTTGCGTCCGAGGGCCTCGTTCAAGCGGTTCACGGCAGCCTTCATATCCTTGAAGAGGAAGGGGTCGTGCAGCTGTGTCAGTTGCGGGCGGAAAAACTGCTTCGCCTCCTCTGCGGTCTCCACACCCCGCTCCACGAGCAGGGTGCCGACGACGGGATGGAGGTTCAGTATGTCGGCCAGATGCTCTGCACGCTTTGCCTGTTCGTCAGTGGGTGTGAAGTGTTTCCACTGATAATTCATATTCTTGCTCCTCTTCCGCTTAGATATTCAACTTGGCCCGGATGTCGGCGGGAATGGCTCTCTTGTTGATGATGATGTTCATGGTCTTGTAGGCCGCATAAGGCTTGGACACATACCAGAAACCCTTGTA
>CADAVI010000118.1 GCA_902791295.1 uncultured Bacteroidales bacterium
TGACACCTGCAGAGTTCTTCTGCAGAATGGATGCAAAGTAGCACAGCCGTCTTTTTTCTGACGCTGCAGCATTGGGCACAATGGCGCCTGCCTCACGCCACGCGGACATTCCTGACGGAGTGGAGGTGATAGGTGAATGCGCTCTTTCGGGGACGAATCGCAAGGTGGTTTTGTTGCCTGAAGGCATCAGGGAAATCTCGTACGGCGCATTCTGTTTAAACGAATGTGTGCAACGGAAGACAACAGAAGAACTCGCAAGTAAATCAGTAACCTTCCTGCCACCCTTGAAATTTTCACAAAAACTTTGTAAGGTCTTCACCAGGCCCTACGATGTTAATAAACCAATCGTCAAAGACATGGATACACCATGTGTTTGAGATATATAACAATATCAGTGTTCCGATAAAATAGGTGTACATGGGCCACCTTCTTCCGGCGATGCATCCCAAAATAATGGCAACCATACATGAAACGGTGACAAAAAAAGACCCTCTTGAGGCATGAAATTCAAGAACTCGGGGCGGCAATTCAAGAAGAAGTCTTCCTAATATCAGTGAGAATGCAATTTTCAAAGACGAAATAGAGAAGCGTCTGTTTTTTGTCTCAAACATAGCTAAAGTATAGAATGCAACAGACTCCATCCACACGGATTCCTCTCGTGATAAGTATCCCAGGCTCCAGCATGTGAGTAGGAATAAGCACAGTGCTTCAATAATTAAAATGAGATAGGGTTTCATGCTGATTTATTTATGTTGTCGAACGAATTTGATGCCATACTTCTTCAAGATAGGGCAACAATACATGAATGCTCCATACGTTTACCGCGCTTTGCACAATTAGTGCAAGAACAAGGTCTTTGGTTCTGACACCTCTTTTTGCCACAAAGCATCCTAATATAATTGCGACGCAGCAGGGCACGTTGGAAACAAATGCGCTCAATGAGGAATGAAAATCCAGAAATAAAATAACAAAATCTAATGACAGACGTCCCATCATTAAAGCTGCGCTGATTTTAGAGACGGATATCTTTTCATGATTCATTCTTACCACTAACATTGAAAGAAGAAAGAATGCTACAGTATCCATCCACACATGTTCCTGTATGGAAAACGTACGGCTCCAACACGTAATGAGATAACAAGTGAGAGCCTCAACGTATATGATTGAAAATTTTTTCATTTCCAGATCGTTTGTCAGTTTCTAAAAGCTGCATTGTCCGGTACATGATTGTACCATTAGCCATCCGCAGCCGGAGAGAATCGGCCTGAGATGCTTTATTATTTGTCGCTTCTGCAATTTACGAGGAAGTCTATTTGTTCTTTCGCCACCCTCGGCCCATATGTAAAACAGTTTACGCCAAAGGCTTCTCTTACAAGCAGTCCGTCCGGGGACACGGTTACGTAATGCGGGGAATCGGAAAAATGGAGCGCTTTCTGGAAGTGAACGAAATCCTCACGTGAAATTGCCAGAACCTCTTCGTCACACATCCATTCCTCCATTGAGTGCCGAAACTCCTCTACTTCCCCTTGAATACCGCTGATAACAAACACAGTATTCATGTCACTCCTTTCAGCAATTACCGAACGCGCCCATTGGCTGCTCTTCAAATAAAGCAGAAAAGATTTTGTTCTTTTCATGTCGTGTAAATCATAGAATACCAGTGTAACGAATGTGTTCGGATTCCGAAGAATAAAATTGTTAACCATGTTTTTTACCCGCGGCTCTGCCGGCAATGGTTCTGTGATGTCAGAATACGTATATTGATGTCCTGATGAAACGAGATCTCTATATGTTAGGGGGCCGAACAATTTAGGCTGGGCAAATATCGTTACGCTCAACAGGATTATGGGTAAAAGATACACAGCCTTGCAGAACGACCAGCGAGAAAACGGCTTACTGAACAACATTATCAACCTTCGCTTGATAGGACTTTGATTTAACGCGCTGACGACAGTATTGGCTCTCGTCACCGTTGCCCGATCTAACAATATCTCTGTGTATTCGTCAAGCGTAACACCCGAACGAAGAACGCATTGATCAGCCTGATACTCATGAACGTCTTGCAAATCCTGTCGAAGCATCCAAATAAAAGGCAACCACCAGAGCATGAGGCAGGTAATATCACAAAGCAGCGTGTCCCATGAATGGTGCAGGCGTGCGTGCGCAAGCTCATGTGCTACGATGGCGGACTCTTTTGCATCCTCCGGGGGTAAGATGACCCAATTCATCCAACTGAACGGCACACTTACGTTTTCATTGACTATAATGTTTACGTCCTCGCACAAGTGTTTCGTCCTGATTTTCCGACTCTCGCGTATCATCTGTTCCAAATGGACAAACTGAAAGAAATATGTTGTCCCAAAATAAACAACCCCGGCCAGGTAAAGGGCAATCAGAATATTGATGATGAGGTACACATGGTCTTCAAACAAAGATATTGGCATCTTTACGATGTCGCTGCCGTCAGCATACCATAAAAGTTCGGGAGAATATCGGTCCTCAGGATTTTGAGAATGAGCGAATTGCTGTTCAAGCACACTTCGGCTACGGCTAATTGCATTTCCTGCGGTTGTCTTAAAAATACTTCCAAAGGGCAGCAGAAAGCCCAGTATAAGAGTTACTGCCAACAGCATGCGATTTAAGGAATGGGGCGCCCGATGTCGCATGATCATGCGGTAGGGGATATAGAGTAGTGAAACCGCTACAGCCCAACGCAGAATAAAAATCAGGAATCCGGCCACGATATCCTTGTGCTATGATTTATTTTTTTAATTCTTTCAAGAAATCCAAAAGTTCGTCTTTTGATATTTTTTCACTTTGCACCAGTGTCTCCACCAGTTTCATATATGATTTCTTAAAATATTTCTCAACAAAAGCCCCCACTCCCGAGTTTCCATAGTCTTCTTTTCTTATAATAGGATGATAGAGATAGCCTCTTCCTTTTGGCTCATGGCTGAGAAATCCTTTGTGTTCCAAGTTTTGAAACATTGTTGCTATGGTGTTGATATGCGGACGCGGTTCCTCATATAAAGCCTGCACATCCTTCGGCGTGCAGCTTCCGAGTTTCCAAATGTATGTCATCACCTCTTCTTCCTTAGTTGTCAGTTTCATTTTCAACGATATTTTTTAGTTTGACACAGCAAAGATATGTTATTTTTGTTTATCATCAACAATACAGAATGTATTTTTAACCAAATTTTATAGTTGAAAAAGAAAAAACAGAAACTGATTACGGAAAATCAACAAAACAAATCTGTATGCTTGATTATTCGGATGTGTTACACTTCTTTTTTTCAACTATAAAAGTTCGTTAATTTTCATTTCCGTTTTTATTGAAATTAAAAATTATACTTTATTTTTGCAGCACCAAACTGTAATCATTAAATATAATATATTGTTTAAATAGTAGATGTGTAATTGTTAAATTGTTAAAAACATGAATGTTAATCTGGTTTCTTCGCGGTTGATTATTTTGGCGGCGCTGACGGTGTTGACGGGCTGCGACACCTATGACGACGGAAGGCTGGAGATGAAGCAATACGAGGGCGAAAACTACAAAATGTGCACTCCGGAGGACATTTTTCTCGTCAAAAAGAACATTGAAAAGGAAAAAAACAGACAAGAATAGGAAAAAAACGTATCTTTGCGAAAAATATCAGATTGACTGTGAAAAAACTTTGTTCGGTTGTAGCAAAAAAGATGGTGAAATAGAAGGTGATGGCTACAACCCTGTGACAACAAATATAAGTAATAAGGTAATCCCGGCAGAAGGCGGTGCCATTAACGTTGCTTGGAGCAGAGGTACAGTGATTTACGATGATGTTTATACGAATTCGTGGAAATTCGGCCTAGACAAAACTCCACACACATCTGAGAGTGAAGGCCCTTGGGAAAAGGCCAACGTCACAATCGAGAAAGACATCATGACCGGCGAATGGTTTGTTGTTGTTCCTGTTGGCAGTAAGGTGGACGGCAGATATCCCGGAGTCAGAGTCTTCGTCTCTCCCAATACCACAGGCAAGAAGAGATGCCTGAAGTTGTTTGACATGGATCCGTACCAGTATGCTGCCTACATCTACCAGGATTGCGATTAGTCTGACGGCTGACGCACAGACCAAACGTTGAAAGATGAGAGACAGGGCCGCCGGAGCACTTCGGCGGCCTTTTTTTGTTTTGGAGCGCAGGCAAAAGAATAAAAACCGGAGTGTAAGGCATTTTTTTGATGCCCGGAGGGTGTGAAATTCAGCGATTTTTGCGATTTTTGTCGTAGAAATTAACAAAAACAAACACAATGAAGTCCATGAAGACCCTCAAAGTGGTGCTCCTGAGTCTGGCCGCGCTGACGGGCGGCAGCAGTCTGCAGGCACAGAACGACAGCACGGCACCCGTCAACCGCGACGGCATCGCCGCTTCACACCAACACGCCACACAAGCCCTCCGCCGCAAGAAGGTGGGCGTGGTGCTCAGCGGCGGCGGCGCCAAAGGCATGGCCCACATCGGCGTGCTGAAGGTACTGGAGCGGGCCGGCATCCCCGTGGACATCATCACCGGCACCTCGATGGGCAGCATCATCGGCGGACTCTACGCCATAGGCTACAACGCCGAGGCGCTCGACTCCATCGTGCTGATGCAGGACTGGGACTACCTCATCTCCGACAAGGAAAACCTCCGCAAACAGAACCTCGACGACCGCAGCAAGAATAACCGTTATTTCTTCTCCACCGGCTTCGCCTTCGGCAAGCGCGACAAGTATGCCGGCGGACTGGTCAAGGGCAAGAACCTGGCCGAACTCTTCCAGCGCGTGTGCATGGGCTACAACGACTCGCTCGACTTCAACAAAGACCTCTGCATCCCCTTCGCCTGCGTGGCCACCAACATCGTGGACAACACGGAGGTGGACTTCCACAGCGGACGCCTGTGGCAGTGTATGCGCGCCTCAATGGCCATCCCCGCCGTGTTCTCCCCCGTGAGGATGGGCGACATGGTGCTGGTGGACGGCGGACTGAAGAACAACTACCCCGCCGACCTGGCCCGTGAGATGGGCGCCGAGGTCATCATCGGCGTCACCGTGCAGGGCGACGCCAAGACCGCCGAAGACCTGAGCGGCACGCTGAGCGTCATCGGACAGATTGTCGATGTGAACTGCAAAAACAAGGTGGAGGAAAACCTCGCCATCACCGACCTCCACATGAGGGTCAACGTGAAGGGCTACAGCACCGGCAGCTTCACCACAGAAGCCATCGACTCGCTCATCCGGCGCGGCGAGCAGGCCGGCAACGAACACTGGGACGAAATCATCGCCCTGAAGAAGAAGATTGGCATCGACAACACGTTCCGCCCCGTCATCCACCAGCCGCTGCGCCCCAAGGTGCTCACCGAGAAGCAATACGTCAAGAGCTACGACTTCGGCAACCTGACGAAGCAGGACGAGCGCTTCCTGCGCCGCAAATTCAAGCTGGACAAAAACGACAGCATCGACGCCACCACCGTGCAGCTCATCACCACGAGCCTGCGCATGGACCTCTTCTACCAAAGCGCCGAATGCGACGTGATTCCCGAGAGCGACGGCGTGCGCGTGCACATCTCCGCGGGCCACCGCAAGTCGATGCAAATCCACATCGGCGCACGCTACGACCAGGAGGAACACGCCGCCCTGCTGCTGGGCGCCACCGTGCCCCTGAAGACGGCCATACCGGTGAACACCGAGGTCACCGTGCGGCTGGGCCAGCGCATCTTCGCCCGCGGCGAATTCACCGTGCATCCCACCTTCTTCACGCGTCCCAAGTTCAACTACACCTTCCGCCACTACAACGTGGATGTCTATAAAGACGGAGACCTCGACTTCGACGTGCGCTTCAACCAGCATCAGGCCGAGTTCATGCCCTTCGACTTCGACCTGCGCAACTTCAACGTGCAGGCCGGGCTGCGCTGGGACCACGTGCACTACCGCAACAAGCTCGGCGCAGATGATGCCGGCTCCGTGGATTTGCCCAACCAGCACTTCTTCAGCTATCGCTTACGTGTGAACTACAACAGCGAGGACCACTGGTATTTCCCCACCCAGGGCGCACGCTTCAAGGCGGAGTATGCCTATCTGACCAACAACTTCACACGCCTCGACCGCTACTCGGAAAACGGCCAGAAAATCGGCACGATGAGAGGCATGCATGAGGTGAGCGCCGACTGGCGCATGTCGTTCACCATGGGCAAGCGCTTCACACTGCAGCCCATGCTCTACGGCAGGCTGCTCTTCTGCGACGCCGTGCCCTACATCTTCAGCAACATGTTGGGCGGCAACTGGTTCGGTCACTATGTGGAGCAGCAGATGCCCTTTGCCGGCATCGGCAACATGGAGTATGTCAGGGACTGCTTCGTGGCTGCACAGCTGCAGGCGCAGGAGCGCATCGGCAGGAAGCACTACATACTGCTGCGCGCCGCCGTCGGTGCACAGTCGGACAAGCTGGGCGGCCTCTTCGACAACAAAGCCCTCATCGGCGGACAGATAGCCTACTACTACTACACCCTCTTCGGTCCCGTGGGCGCCTCGCTGGGCTACAGCAACCACACGAAGAAGGTGGACTTCCTCCTCAACCTCGGCCACGTCTTCTGAGGGCCGGGGGAGGAGTGTGTCATGCGTGAAGCTCAGATGAGCATGCGGGTGCGGCGGCGGTAGTCGGCGTAGCCCGGTTTGTTTTGCAGTTGCCGGCGCTCCATCATGGGGATGCTGACAAAGAGAAACAGCGCCGTGACGATGAGCGGGCCGGCGAGCAGCCAGTCCAAGCCGCCCTCAGCGGCATACATCAGCCAGACGCCCCACCACATCGAGATTTCGCCGAAGTAGTTGGGATGACGCCCGTGGCGCCAGAGGCCGACATTGCAGTAGCGGCCCGGATGCAGGCGGCGGAAGCGGTGGATCTGGACGTCGGCCACGAGTTGTATGGTGGCGGCCAGGAGGCAGACGGCGAAGCCCAGCCAGGTGAGCGGTCCGGCCTCCGTCCGTTCAAAAAGCGCGAAGCCCGGCAGCATGGCGGCAAAGACCACCAGCGTGGGCACCATGTTGAGGCCCCAGAGGTTGGTCATCTGGAAGAGCAGGGGAGGCTGCGACTCG
>CADAVI010000119.1 GCA_902791295.1 uncultured Bacteroidales bacterium
GTTGAACTTATTAGAAGAATAAAGCGATATGAAACTCAAGATTGCAGTGTTGGCCGGTGACGGTATCGGCCCCGAGATTATGGAACAGGGTGTGGCCGTTCTGAGCGCCGTAGCCAAAAAGTTTGGCCATGAAGTGAGTTACAAGGAAGCCCTTTGCGGCGCGCACGCTATCGACGAAGTGGGCGATCCCTTCCCCGAAGAGACCTTCCGGGTGTGCGAGGAGGCCGACGCCGTGCTGTTTGCCTCTGTCGGCGACCCGAAGTTTGACAACAACCCCACAGCCAAGGTGCGTCCCGAGCAGGGCCTGCTGGCCATGCGCAAGAAGTTGGGCCTGTATGCCAACATCCGTCCGGTGGAGACCTTTGACTGCCTCATTCACAAGTCGCCCCTGAAGGACAGCCTGGTGAAGGGTGCCGACTTCATCTGCATCCGCGAACTCACCGGCGGTATGTACTTTGGCAAGAAGCAGGAGCCCGTGGTGCGTGAGGACGGCGTGGAAGAGGCCTACGACACCAACTACTATTCCCGTCCCGAGGTGGAGCGCATCCTCAAGGTGGGTTACCAGTATGCCCGCCAACGCCGTAAGCACCTCACCGTGGTGGACAAGGCCAACGTGTTGGCTTCCAGTCGTCTGTGGCGCAAGATAGCACAGGAGATGGCACCTCAGTATCCCGATGTAACCACCGACTATATGTATGTGGACAACGCCGCCATGCGCATGATTCAGGAGCCCACTTTCTTCGACGTGATGGTGACCGAAAACACTTTCGGCGACATTCTGACGGACGAGGGCAGCGTGATTACCGGTTCTATGGGTCTTCTGCCCAGTGCCTCCACCGGCAGTTCAACGCCTGTCTTCGAACCCATTCACGGCAGCTGGCCTCAGGGCAAAGGCCTGAACATCGCCAATCCTTTGGCTCAGATTCTCTCCGTGGCCATGCTCTTCGAATATTTTGACCTCAAGGAAGAAGGCAAACTGGTGCGTGAGGCTGTCAACGCTTCGCTCGACGCCAACGTGCGCACCCCTGAGATTCAGGTGGAAGGCGCACCCAAGTACGGCACTAAGGAAGTGGGTGCCTGGATTGTGGACTACATCAACAAAAAGTGATTAGGGTAATCCTTATGAATATGCTGATATGGGCGGCCTTCGTGTCGCCCATATTCGCCCAAACACCGGTTGATTCCGCCGCGATGGCCGCAGATCCGCAGGTGCTCATCAAGACCTGCGACCGCATGCTGGAGGAGTCGCCCCACAATGTGAAAGTGCGCCTGCGCCGGGCGGCGCTCTACCAGTGGCTCGGAGCGGACGACAAGGCGTTGGCGGATTACAACATCATCCTGGAGGATGTCCCCAACCACGCGGATGCCTTGCTCTTCAGGGCAGATATCTACCGCAAGAAACGCGATTTCCGCAATGCGCGTTCGGACTATGAGCGGCTCATACAACTGCAGCCGGGCAATTTGCAGGCCAGTTTGGGGCTCGTCATCACGAACGACGCCGACGGGCGCCCCAAGGAGGCGATGGATCAGATCAACACCATCGTGGAGGCCTGGCCGGAGGAGGCCCTTGTTTATCTCGTGCGCGGGGAGATGTTCATGAAGCGCGGCGTGTATCCTCAGGCTCTGATGGATTTTGACGAGAGTATCCGTCTGGACGCAGCGAATCCTGATGCCTACGTCTCCCGCGGATTGTACTACAAACACCGCCGCAAGACGTCGAAGGCCCGAGAGGACTTCCAGCGCGCTGTGGCACTGGGAGCGGATGCCGACTACGTTTACAGCCTGCTTAAGGATCTTCGCTGATTTGCTTCAGGCGAGGGCGGCCGACGTCTCTGACTTCTTGGCCGGGAAACTCTGCGCCAGCGGGCTTTCGGACGAGGCGCTGGAGCAGGTCTTGGCGCTGACGTTGGGCATCCGCGACACGCGTTCCGGGATGATGACGCTTTTCCGTGAGGCGGGCGTCAGTCACGTAATGGCCCTTTCGGGACTTCATCTGACGGTCTTTTGTCTCTTTCTCTCTCTTTTTGTATATCCCGTGCGTCGGGTGATGGGGCCCTTTTGGCTTCGTCTGGTCATGACGGTGCTGGTCGTCGCTCTGGTGTGGGGCTATGTGTTGGTGGCCGGCTGCCCGATGTCCATGGTGCGTGCGGCGGCAATGTTCTCCGTCGCCATTGTGTGCGCGCTTTTCTATTGGCGCATAACGCTGCTGCAGGTGTGGACCCTTGCCGTGATGCTGATTCTGACGCTGTCGCCCCGAAGCCTCACCGACGTCGGCTTTCAACTCTCTTCAACGGCCACGCTGGGCATCGCCACTTTCGGCGTCCTGAAGTCTCCGTGGGAAGGCCGTGCGCTGTGGATGTGGCTGCGCATCGGCTTTTGGTGTCAGGTCTTCACGTTGCCCTTGGTGGCGCATTATTTCGGGACTTTCGTGCCTCACGCCGTCTTCACCTCGCTTTTCGTCAGCAGCTACATGACCGTTGTCCTGCTTTTCTGTTTCGTCCTGATGGCGGCGCTGCTTATCGGCTTCACGCCGCTCTCGTCCTTCCTGGCGCTGAGCATCAGCGGCCTTCTGGATTTCCAGACAACGCTTTTGAGGCACCTCACTTCGCTCATCTCTCCTATCTCCGGTCTGCGTTTCTCGTGGTGGTGCGTCTTTCTCTATTACGCCAGTCTCGCCTCCCTCTACCTTTATTTATACGCGGGCGAGCGGGAGCGGGAGCGTCACGTCAATGCGAGCGAGGAGGCTACAACGACGCCAGATCAGCTGCAGCCTTAAGGGGATCCGGTGCGCCGAACACGGCGCTGCCGGCCACAAGCACGTCGGCGCCGGCCTGGCGCAGACGGCGTCCGGTCTCCATGTTCACTCCGCCGTCAATCTCAATCAGTGCGTGGCTTCCGGTGCGCTCGATGAGGTTGCGCAGGCTCTTCACTTTGTCGATGGTGTGTTCGATGAATTTCTGCCCGCCGAATCCGGGGTTGACGCTCATGAGCAGCACCATGTCGGCGTCCTGTATGATGTCCTCAAGCACGGAGACGGGGGTGGAGGGGTTGAGCGTCACACCGGCCTTCATTCCGGCTTCGTGAATCTGACCCAGCACACGGTGGAGATGGGGACAGGCTTCGTAGTGGACGTTCATCATGTAGGCGCCCAACGCTTTCACCTCGCCAATGAACTTCTCGGGCTGCACAATCATCAGGTGTACGTCGAGCGGTTTCCGGCACAGACGGGCCACGGCTTTCAGGACGGGGAAGCCGAAAGAGATGTTGGGTACGAAGACGCCGTCCATAATGTCCAAATGGAGCCAATCGGCCCGGCTTTGGTTGAACCAACTCATTTCTTTTTCCAAATTGCCGAAATCGGCGGCAAGAAGCGACGGAGCTAACATGATATATCTTTATTTTTCTACAAATGTAGTCAAAAATTGCGAAATAAGCAAAAAATCCGAAAAAAAACAAAAAAAGTTTCTGCTTTACCTGCTCTTATATGTAAAATAGTCGTACCTTTGCACGCCGATTATTATCAAAAGGGTGAAAAATCTTAGTAGTAAACAAACAAAAAACAAAGAATGGACACTTTAAGTTACAA
>CADAVI010000120.1 GCA_902791295.1 uncultured Bacteroidales bacterium
AGTGGCTTTCGCTGCTGCGGGGCTGATACTGCCTCCGCTCGGCGTCATCGACGGCTCCGTGCTCATGCTCTCCGCACAACTCCTCGTCCTCTGCGCCACCCTCCTGGGCGTGGACGGCTACTACGACAAGATGCGTGACCTGATGAAGAAGTAACTCGTCGCTCACCCGAAGGGCGAAAGCTTGGGAGCGACCTCTACTCCTTGTTTTTCGTGTCCATGAAGATGGTGACGGGACCGTCGTTGAGGAGACGCACCTTCATCTCGGCGCCGAAGACGCCCGTCTTCACCTCGCGCCCGATGGTGTCGCCCAGTTCGCGGCAAAACGCCTCATAGAGCGGCACGGCGTGCTCGTGGCTGCCGGCACGGAACCAGCTGGGGCGGTTGCCCTTCTTGTAGCTCGCAAAGAGCGTGAACTGACTCACCACCAGACATTCGCCCCCGATGTCCGTCAGGCTGCGGTTCATCACCCCCGCCTCGTCGTCGAACACTCTGAGCTGAGCTATCTTCTTCACCAGCCAATGGAGGTCCTCCTCCGTGTCGTCGTCCGACACGCCCAGAAGCACCAGGAATCCCTGCCCGATGGCGCGCTCCTCCCGGGGATTGATGCCCTCGACATCGACGATGCGCACACCCGCCTCCGTCACACGCTGAACGACCGCCCTCATAGCAAAGCGACTGCCTCCTCCAGCCAATGACGGTCCACCCCGTCGAAGGTCGAGAGCTCGCGGCTGTCGATGTCGAGCACGGCAACCACCTCACCCTCTTTCACCACCGGTACCACAATCTCGCTGCGGCTCTCGCCGGAGCACGCTATGTGGCCGGGAAACTTGTCCACGTCGGGCACCACAACCGTCTCGCCGCGCTCCCAGGCCGTGCCGCAGACGCCCTTGCCGCGACGGATGCGCGTGCAGGCCAAAGGGCCCTGAAAGGGACCGAGGACCAGTTCGCCGTCCACCACGCGATAGAAACCCGTCCACCAGAAACCGAAGGTCTCGTGGAGCATGCTGGCCATGTTGGCCATGTTGGCAATGGGGTCGGATTCGCTCCCGAGGACGGCACGCAACTGCGGCAGAAGCCCGGCGTAGCGCTCCTCTTTGGAGCCTCCGGACATATGCAATTCTTCAGGCATAGACGTATTGTGTATGAGTGTTTTAGAGTTAAATGAATAAAGTATTACTGGATATAGACGCGCTTCACGCGGTTGGACACCGAAGTGAGAATCTCATAGGGAATCGTGGCAATGAGATCGGAGAGCACGCCGGGCGGCAGCTGTTCGCCGAAGATGACGGCGCTGTCGCCCTCCCGGCAGGGCACGTCGGTGACATCGATCATGGCCACGTCCATGCAGATGTTGCCCACATAGGGCGCCTTATGGCCGTTCACCAGGCAATAGCCCCGGCCGCAACCGAGCAGGCGGTTGAGGCCGTCGGCATAGCCTATGGGCAAGACGGCGATGCGCGAATCGCGCTTCAAAGTGCCGCGGCGAGAGTAGCCCACCGTCTCGGAGGCGGGCACGTCGTGAATCTGGAGTATGGTGGTCTTGAGTGTGGAGACGCAGGAGAGCATGGCGCCCGTGCGCGAGTCGATGCCGTAGAGGCCCAGACCCAGGCGGCAGAGGTCCATCTGATACTCGGGGAAATGCTCTATGCCGGCCGAGTTGCAGATGTGGCGCAGGATGTGGTGGGAGAAGCCGCCCTGCAGGGCGTCGGCACCGAGGGTGAAGCGGCGGAACTGCTCGCGCGAGAAGTCGTCGAAGCTGTCGCTGTCGCTGCCCACGAAATGGGAGAAAACGCTGCGCGGCACCAATGCCGACTGGCGCGAGAGGCGCCCGATAAGGTCCGGCATATCCTTCAGGGGGTCGAAGCCCAGACGGTGCATGCCCGTGTCGAGCTTGATGTGGATGGGAAAACCGGTGATGCCGCTGCGCTCGGCGGCATCGATGAGGGCGTCGAGCAGGCGGAAGGAATAGACCTCGGGCTCGAGCTGGTATCTGAACAGAGTGTCGAAGCTCGACATCTCGGGATTCATCACCATGATGCCCGACGTGATGCCGGCTTCACGCAGCGTGGCGCCCTCGTCGGCCACGGCAACGGCCAGATAGGCCACACCCTGATCCTGCAGCGTCTTGGCCACCTCGACGGCACCGGCGCCGTAGGCGTCGGCCTTGACCATGCAGATGATGGGCGTGCGCCAGATGCCGTTGCCCTCGGGCGCACGGAGGAAGGAGCGGTAGTGGTTGAGGTTATCGACGACGGCGGGCAGGTTGACCTCGAGCACCGTCTCGTGGACCTTCTCCATGAAGGCGGCCGTGATGCGCTCGAAACGATAGCTGCGGGCGCCCTTGATGAATACGATGCTGTCGTGCAGCGTGGCGCCCAAGCCGCTGGAGAGGAAGTCCTCGGTGGTGGGGAAGCCGATGACCCGGAAGTCCTTGCCCGACTTCATCTGCGAGAGCACGGGGCCGATGCCGATGAAGACATCGATGCCGTAGGCCTTGACCGCACGGCGCACGGCAGAGGTCATCCGGCGGGGCGTCATGCCCGTCTGCTCCATGTCGGAGAGGATGAGCACGCTGGTGATGTTGTGTGACTCGGGGCGGCGGCTGACAAAGTCGAGCGCCGTGTGGAGCGAGTCCAGGTCGTTGCTGTAGCTGTCGTTGACGAGGATGCAGCCGTTGCGGCCCCTCATCACCTCCATGCGCATCGGCATGGGGCGGACGCCGGCGGCACGCTCCCGGACGGTCTCCTCATCCATCCCCAGATAGCGGCACACGTCGGCGCAGAGCGAGAGGTCGGCATCGTAGGACGAGCCCTCGAAATCGTCGGGGACGACAAACAGATGTTTCACACCGGCGAAGAGTTTGAACTTCTCCTCCCGCTTCTCCTCATAGCTGCCGAAGTTCTCCTGATGCGCCAGCCCCAGACCGGTGAAACAGCCGATGGTGGGGCGTATGATGTCGTGCAGGGCCTTCATCTCGCCGGGCTTGGAGATGCCGGCCTCAATAATGGCAATCTGCGTGCCCTCATGAATACCCCAGACGGAGAGCGGCACGCCAATCTGGGAATTGTAGCTGCGGGGCGAGCGCGTCACGACACAGTCCGGCGAGAGCATCTGATAGAGAAACTCCTTGACGGTGGTCTTGCCGTTGCTGCCCGTGATGCCGATGACGGGGATGTCGAAGCGGCGGCGGTGGCAGGCGGCCACACGCTGCAGGGCCTTGAGGCTGTTGCGCACGCAGAGAAAAGTGACCGAAGGATCGGGGTCGGGAATCTCCCGCTCCACCACGAAGAAGCGCACGCCGCGACGAATCAGGTCGGGGATGTAGCGATGACCGTCGCCCGTGGGGGTGCGCAGGGCGAAGAAAAGCGTGGACTCGGGGAAGGCCAAACTGCGGGAGTCCGTGAGCAAATGCTCGACAGTGCCTTCGGCGGGACCTATGACACGGGCTCCGGTCCACTCGATAATTGTTGAAATCTGTTCCATATAATGTCAATGGCCTCCGGCGCGGGATGAAGCCCGTCGGGGGCATAATATCGGTAATCACGAAGTTCGTCCA
>CADAVI010000121.1 GCA_902791295.1 uncultured Bacteroidales bacterium
TTTCGCGAGACGACTACCCTACCTCACGTCAACTCAGCACCCAGATCAACAGCGCTACAATAAGGATGACGATAAAGAGCGCCGTGCCAAGGCAGCCCAGAAGATGATGCACGACGACCTTTTCCTTCGCGGTCTGATTCCCTACCTTAGGGTTTTGTCGAGTTTTATTCATAGGATTACAAATCAATAACGATACAAAGATAGTGATTCTTGTTATATCTGTAGATATTGTGTTCCGGTATTTTTAACAGAATATCAACGGATTTTTAAAAAAAATACAGAAAAAGAGTACAACATTAAACAGATTTTTATATATTTGCGGCAACAAAGACTAAAATCGTACCGTGTCAGACACTGATATTCTTCAAATATACCTGAAATGTTGGGCCAGAGACTCCAAGATTTCACCCAACAACCGCCCCGAAAACAAAGTGGAGGTGCATCGGGAATACACCGTCATGGACACAGCCTACCACCTCAGCTGGAGCATCAGGGACACACGGGAAACGAACACACCGCTCGAACCGTTTTTCCTGCAGAAGTTCTGCGACTCGCTGCACCTCCAACGCGAAGTGGAGCTCACCGAGCGCGAAGTCATCAATCCGCAAGTGCGCGCCATGCTGGCAAAGATGTAGCCGCCCCCTAAAGCCTGTTTTTTTGTAAAACCGTCAGCGAAGCGCCCTGACGGCGTTGCCCTCGCGCATGAGGGGGACGGCGGAGCGCAGGTGCTCCTCGAGCTCGGCATCGTCCACGCGATAGACCTTCACGACCTTGGAGCGCGGGAAGCGGTTGAAAAAAGGATCGCGCGTGACATACCAGCGGAACTCCCCCACCTCGGACCATCCCGCGAGGGCATCCCAGAGCGGCAAGAGGCGCGTGTGGGCCGCCACGGTGAGGCCCGAGCGGCCGTCGCGGAAGCGGACACGGCAGACCAGATGCTGGCGCACGGCGGTGTCGCGCGCATTGTCCTCGGCTGTGCGGCGATGGGACACGGTGATGTGGCGCCCGAAACGGCGGTTGATGTCGTCCATCATGCTGCGAAACAGAGGGCCGTGGGCCGAGTCGTCGCGGAGCTGGCGCGAGAGGATGCTGTAGTGAATCATCTCGTGGAGGATGACGTCGTCGAGTTCGTCCTCAGGCAGGTCGAAGAGCGTGGAGATGCGCAGGACGAAGCCCTCGTTGCGGCCGGAACCGAAGAAGCGGCGCTCACGGCGATAAGTGATCTGCCCCAGGAAGCTGCGCGCACGGCTTAAACGCACGGGGATGGGCCGAAGCTCACCCCCGAAACACATTGCATTAAATTCGTCGAAGCGACGCTGGACGTAGTCGCGCGTTGGCTTCATCCCACTAGAAGCGTGCGCTGAGCGTGCAGACCACCGTGTGGCGGCGTTGGTTCATCTCCACGTGGGCGGGATAAGCGTCGAGCGTGCCGAAGTAGTAGCCGTGCTGCAGACGGCACTTGTAGGCCAGGTCGATGCCGAACCACTTGATGCGCGTGCCAAGACCCATGGTGATGAGGTGCGTGGGCGAAGTGGTGACCCAACTGGTGCCGATGCTGTTGACGGTGCTCTCGTCGGCGCGGCCCGGATCCCACTCCTCGTTCTTGTAGATGCTGCTGATGTAGTTGTAGCCGAGACGCAGAGCCAGCTGGCGGATGGGCTTGGCCTCCAGGCCGAACTTCACGCGATACTGGCCGCTGAGACTGCTGCGCGTGACGGCGTTCATCTCGGCATCCTCCGTCGTGTTGAAGATGGAGCGGCGCGCATCGTTGGCGGGATAGCCCTGTCCCTCATACTTGAAGATGGCATACTCGAAGTCGGCGCCCCAGGCAAACCAGTTCTTCACCGTGCTGCCGATGCCCAGACGGAAACGCCAGGGAGTGCGCAGGCTGTAGTCCGTGTCGTAGTAGCCGCTGCAATAGGTGGGATAAACGCCGGGCTTGGCCACGAAGGTGTTGATGGGCTGGTCGTAGCGCCGGGCATCCTGCTCGTTGGCGATGAACTTGGAGTAGAGCGTGTAGTCGTAGCGCGAGGTCAGGAGGAACCACGTCGGGGTCTCGATGGCGACACCCAGGCGCAGAGGATTGTCCTCAATGGGGCGAATGATGGCGCCCAGCTTGAAGTTGACGCCCGTGCCCCTGATGGTGTGGCGATCCTCGATGTAGTAGTCCAGAGGATTGGCGTCGGTGCCGATGCGCTCGGCGTAGCTGCTCTCATTGTTGTAGTTCATGTGCTCCACGCCGATGTTGAGGCCCACGTAGTAGCGGTCCTTGACGTTGACGGAGAAGTTGATGTCGTAGGCATGGAGGCCGCCGCTGGTCATGCGGTACATGCTCTGGCCCCAAGTGGGCGACAACTGGGCGGAACGGCGCCACGTGGGATTGTCACGTGTGCCCTGCATGTCAATCAGGCCGCAGTCGTAGTAAGCGCCGTAGAGACTCTCGGTGGAGATGTCGGCACCAAAGTTATTGAGCAGGCCGGCCAGCTGGTTGAGCTGTGAGCCCGCGCAATAGGTCTCGCCGCCGTTGAGGTTGTTGTAGTTGATCTTCTTGTGGTAGTTGAAGCCGATGTTAAAATTCTTGACATAACGGCCGTCGATGCGGAAGCTGCCCACAAGGCCGCCCTGATCGAAGGTGGCGTGGGTGCGGTCGTACATGTGGGTCATCGTCTCGTCGGCGCCCCAGATGGCACCCGCCGTGATGGCCACCTCACTCTTGCGCATGAGGGCCGTGGCAGCGGGGTTGTCGCCCATGGCCGAGATGTCGGCACCGAGGGCCGTGAAGGCACCGCCCATAGACACGTAGCGGGCCGTGCCCTGAAGGTCGTGGTCCTGAGAGACCTCAGCATTCTGGAACGTGTTCTGCGCCTGCAGGAAGGAAGCGCCGAAGAAAAGGCTGATCGCAGAAATATAATGTTTAGCTTTCATGGAATGAAAAGTTTGGTTCATGATTCAACATCTTAACGGCCTCTGCCCATGGAACGGCCACCGCCGCCACCCATTGAGCGTCCGCCACCGCCGAAGCCGCCGCCGCGCGAGCCGCCGCCCATCATACCGCTGCCAAGGCTGGGACGGTAGGAGCCGCCACCGCCGCCGGAGGGACGAGAACTGCCGCCGGAAGGACGGCCGCCACCGTTGAAGGTGCCGCCACCGCCGTAGGAACGGCCGTTGTTGTAGGAGCGTCCGCCGCCGTTGTTATAAGAGCGTCCGCCACCCATGCGTCCGTAAGAGGGATTGGTGGAGCGGGCTCCGGTGCGGCCCATCACACCGCCGTAATTGTAACGGTTGCCGTGACCTGTGTAGCGGCCCGTGACCACATTGGAGTGGCGATTGCCGGAATAAGTGCGCCCGTTGTAGAGCGGACGACCCTCGCCCGGACGGCGCCAGTAGTCGTAGCGTCCGCCGTAGTAATAAGGACTGCGCCAGGAATAGTAAGGACGTCCCCAGCCGTAGCTGTAACCGCCGTACCAGCCCGGACCGTAGTACCAGGGACGGTAGTAGCTCCACCCCCAGCCCCATGAGTAGCTCCAGCCGCTGT
>CADAVI010000122.1 GCA_902791295.1 uncultured Bacteroidales bacterium
CACGGGGCTGTAGCGGCTCCAGTTGTCCTCCACGGCCTTGATGGCGGCCTGCTTGATGTGGTCGGGGGTGTTGAAGTCGGGCTCGCCCACACTCATGTTAATTACATCAATACCTTGAGCCTTGAGCTCGCTGCTTTTCTGACTCATGGCCAGCGTGGCGCTCGGGGCCAGGCGGTTGAGTCTGTCAGATAGATTTTCCATTTTTATATATATAACTTTTAATTTTCAACTTTCAACTAAAGCTTGTGTCCCATGCGCACGCGCTTGGTTTCAAGGTAGCGCTTGTTGTAGGGGTTGGGGGGGATGACGATGGGCACGTTTTCCACAATCTCGAGGCCGTAGCCCTCCAGGCCCACGCGCTTGACGGGATTGTTGGTGATGAGACGTATCTTGGACAGTCCCAGGGAACGCAGAATCTGGGCCCCCACACCGTAGTCGCGCTCATCGGCCTTGAAACCCAGGTGGAGATTGGCATCGACGGTGTCTTCGCCCTGCTCCTGGAGCACATAGGCTGCAATCTTGTTCATCAGGCCGATGCCGCGTCCCTCCTGCATGAGGTAAATCACGGCGCCTTTGCCGGCCTCCTCAATCATCTGCATGGAGCGGTGGAGCTGGGCGCCGCAGTCGCAGCGGCAGCTGCCGAATATGTCGCCCGTGGCGCACGAGGAGTGCATGCGCACCAGGACGGGTTCGTCCTCCTGCCACGTGCCCTTGATGATGGCCACGTGCTCCAGTCCGTTGGAGCGCTGGCGGAAAGGGATGATGCGGAAATGTCCCCACTCGGTGGGCAAATCGGCCTCGCTGCCGCGCTCCACCAGGCTCTCGCGCTGGAGACGGTAGGCGATGAGGTCGCGGATGGTGATAATCTTCAGACCGAAACGGGCGGCCACCTCTTCCAGTTGGGGCATGCGGGCCATCGTGCCGTCGGGATTGAGTATCTCGATGAGTGCGGCGGCGGGCTGGAGGCCCGAGAGGCGTGCCAGGTCGATGGCCGCCTCGGTGTGGCCGGCGCGGCGCAGGACGCCCTTGTCCTGGGCGTAGAGGGGGTTGATGTGGCCGGGGCGTCCGAAGTCGGAGGCTTTGGAGGCGGGGTCGGCCAGGGCGCGGATGGTGGCGGCGCGGTCGTGGGCCGAGACGCCAGTGGTGCAGCCTTCGAGCAGGTCCACCGTTATCGTGAAGGGAGTGCCCAGCACGGAGGTGTTTTCCTCCACCTGATGGTGCAGCTCCAGTTCGCGGGCCCGTGAAATGGTGATGGGGGCGCAGAGCACGCCGCGTCCGTTTTGCAGCATGAAGTTGACCTTATCGGGTGTAATCATCTCTGCTGCGGTGATGAAGTCGCCCTCGTTTTCGCGGTCTTCATCGTCCACCACAATGACGAACTTGCCCTGGCGGAAGTCCTCCAGTGCGGCTTCAATATGGCTTATGGTTTCCTGTTTCATATTTTAAGTTTGTCGGATATTTCTTGTGAAAGCACATGAAGGTCGATGCGCTCGGCAATCATGGGCGACAGTTTCTGTATCTGTGAGAGGTCGCGCCACAGGCGTATGCGAAAGCGCCAGACGCGCAACCAGAAGAAGAGACCCAGCGGCAGGAAGAGCCCCGTGGCCAGGCACAGACGGCTGGAATGGAAGGGGCGTGTGTGGGCGTCGGGCACAAGGATGGGGTATTCGTTGATGGCGCCGATGACGACGTTGTCGCGCGAGTTGTGCAACTCTTCAATGAGGCGCTCCAGACGCTCGGAGATGGCCACCACCTGACGGTCCTCGCGATAGTGGAAATAAAGGCGCCAATAGGAGGGGAAACGGCGCAGGTTGTGGTGGTCCTGATAGGCGCGGCAGTCGTCGGCAAGGCGCAAAAGCTCGTCGCGCAGACGCGGGTAGTCAGGCTCCTCAATGATGACCTCCTTGCGATTGATCTTGCGTGTATAGCGCAGACCCAATACCACCATGAAGAAATGACGGTAGCCCTCAATGTTGAACACCATCGAGTCCTTGTTGGCACGACTGACGAGAAAGGCGCCGATGGGCGCCAGCACCATTGACGAGAGCCAGGCGCCGAAGAGCATGTTCCACTCGCCCTGCTTGGCCATCTTCTCGCCGGCCACATTGATGATGTAGTAGAAGATGAAGATGAGCACCGACACCACCACGGGGACTCCCAAGCCGCCCTTGCGGATGATGGCACCCAAAGGCGCGCCGATGAAAAAGAAGATGAGGCAGGCCAACGAGAGAGAGAACTTGCGCTGCCATTCCAACAGGTGGGTGCGCAGGGAGAAGTTGACGTTCTCGGTGATGATGCCGCGGAATTCGAACTCGGCCAAAGTGGCGTGCGCCCGGTTGGTGGCGGCGCGATAGGTGCGCTGAAGCGCCTCGGTGGAGAGACGGGCCAGAGCTGTGTCGAGCGGAACGGCCGTCTCCCGGCGGTGCTCTGCACGCTGACGGTGGGCCGGAGTGTCGGAAGATCGGGGCAGGTCGCGCATGAGGTAGTAGTTAAGAGCACTGGCATAATAGGCGTGGCCCAGTGAGTCGAGGTGTGTGGTGAGGGAGTCGATGCCAGACTGGATGGCACCAAGATCCTTTGTCTGCGCATTGTTGTTGAAGAGGTTGGCGTCCATCATCGAGAAGTTGTTGTCGAAGGGGATGATGTCCACCTCACGTACAAACGTCTCGCGCATGTAGGGAATGGAAGCCTTAAGCATACGGCCGCTCTGGGCGTCCATGTTGCGGAACCGTTCGCCGCTGTAGAGCGTCAGTTTCAGATGCATGTGGTCTTCCGTGGATTGCAGACGGGCCGAGTCGGCCAGGACAATCTGTGTGTTGTCGGGACCGGCGTCGCTTGTGTAAATCATCATGCCGTAGAGCATGCCCGTTTCCTTGTTCTTATGCTCGATGAAGAGGTTGTAGCCCGGGATGTCGCTGTAGAAGATGCCTTCGGGAATTTCCACCTCGGGATTCTTTTGGCGCATGCTCCACAGCAGGGTGGCCAGTTGGCGCGTGGCCTCCGGACCGATGCGGTTCTGGAAATAGAAGCTGCCCAAAGATATTGTCGTTGCCAGGACGAGTACGGGCAGGATGATGCGGATAAGCGGCACGCCGGCGGCCTTCATCGAGAGCAGTTCGAGCTTCTCGCCCATGTTGCCGAACGAGATTAGTGAGGCCAACAGAACAGCCAGAGGCAACGACATCGGCACCAGCGTGAGTGAGGCGTAAAAGAAAAACTTGCCCAGCACCAGCCACGAAAGGCCCTTGCCTACAAGGTCGTCCACGTAGCGCCAGAGGAATTGCAGCATGAAGATGAGGAGGCAGACGAAAAAGGTGCCTGCAAAGAGCAAAAGATAGCTCCGCAGAATGTACCAATCCATTTTCTTTATAATCCTCACTCGCATGGGCTCGCGTATGCACGCACAATTGACGGCGCAAAATTACAAAAAAATAGCCAAGTTGGTGAATTTTGTTGCCGAAAAGTTTGCTTGAATGAAATATTTGTCATACCTTTGCACCGCTTTTA
>CADAVI010000123.1 GCA_902791295.1 uncultured Bacteroidales bacterium
TGTCGCAATGGCTCAATACGATGACGACGACCTCTACTTCGTGCCTTCGAAGAAGCAGACGCGTCAGGTTTCGGTCATCACCACCACCGTTCCTTCCGAGACCACAGTGACCACTTATGTGCCGTCCTCCTACTCGGGCAGCACGCGCGATGTGGACGAATACAACCGTCGCGGCCGCTATCGCCGCTCCGTTGCGGGCAACGAGTCCGAGGCTTCTGGCGAGGACTCGCTGGCAACTGCCTATACGGCGGGCTATGCTCAGGGCTATGGCGACGCCTATTCCCGCGGCTACAGCGATGCGGCCTACGACATACCGTCCTACCGTGTGCGTTTCTTCAACTGCTACGACCCCTTCTGGTACGACTCCTGGTTGTGGTCGCCCTTTTGGTATGATCCCTGGTACTACAGCGGGTGGAGCTACTCCTGGGGCTGGGGTTGGAGTTACTACCGTCCCTGGTACGGTCCGGGCTGGTACGGCTACGGCTATGGCTACAGTTACGGCTGGCACCGTCCTCACTATTATTCTACCTGGCGCAGTCCCTATTACTATGGCGGACGCCGTGACTATTGGCGTCATCGGGGCGAGGGCCGTCCGCTCTACAACGGGCGCACCTATTCCGGAGGCCGTCACTCCAATGTGGTCACGGGCCGCTACACCGGTCGCGGCAACCGCTACAACTACGGCGGTGTGATGGGTCGCACGGGAGCCCGCTCCACCAATCCCTCAGGCGGCCGCATGGGCGGAGGCCGATATTATAACAACGGCAACCGCTCTTACAACAACAGCAACCGCTCTTACAACAACGGCGGCCGTTCCTACGGCGGCAGCGGTTCCTTCGGTGGCGGCGGTCGTCCTTCCGGCGGCGGTTCTTCCTACCGCCCCAGCTTGGGCGGCGGCTCGATGGGCGGTGGTTCGCGTGGCGGCTTCGGGGGCGGCGGACGCTCGATGGGTGGCGGACGTTCCATGGGCAGAGGCCGTTGATATGTTGAATTATGAATAAAATATTCTTTCCATGAAAGCAATGCGTTATATTTCGATGATGACCCTTCTGCTGGGCGTCCAGGCGCTGCAGGCGCAGAACACGTTCCAAAATGCGGAGGTATCCCAGGACCATGATCTTCAGGGCACGGCCCGCTACGTGGCCATGGGCGGCGCCTTCTCTGCACTCGGTGCCGAGATCTCGGCCATGGGCGACAACCCGGCCGCCACGGCGCTCATGCGCAAGAGCGAGGTGTCGATCACGGCGGGTGCCCTCTGGGGTGCCGACAAGACGATGACCCACATGTACGACCGCACCCACGCCACCTTCGACCAGGGCGGCCTTGTGGGCGCTTTCCGCATCGACGGGCGCTACATCAAGAACTTCAACATCGGCTTCAACTACCACAAGAAGATTAACTACAACAATCTCAACGGCGGTGAAGCTTATTGCGTCGGTTCCCAGCTCAACCAGATGGCTGATCTGCTCAACGCCTACGGTGCCGACATTTCCACCGAGAGCCTCTACGGGGCCTACTACGACTGCGGCCTTATTGACATGCTGGGCTCCCGCGACAATCCCACGTGGCGCCGCTCCTCCCTGCTGTCGCCCACCTGGGGTCAGAGTATGTACCGCATGACCGAAGGCGGCCTCCATGCCTACGACATCAACTTCTCCGTCAACATCAAGGATCGCTACTACGTGGGTCTCAATGTCGGTGTGGAGCATATGAACTACCGCAATGAGAGCAGCTACGCCGAGCGCATCGGCAGCGATGCCAATCCTTTGGACTACTATCTTGAGGACCGCCACACCATCAAGGGCACGGGCGTCAACTTCAAGCTGGGCGCCATCATCCGCCCCATCGAGGACAATCCTCTGCGTCTGGGTGTCGCCATCGAGACGCCGACATGGTTCCTCCTGACTTCGCGCTACGACTACACGCTCTACTCCAAGTTCATCTCTAACGAAGCTGATGCTCAGCGCTATGGCCAGGCCATCAACACCTTCGTGGCCCAGCCCGGCATTTATCCCACCTATTGCAGCGGCTACTACGACATGGACTACAGCCTGCGCACGCCCTGGCGCTTCCGCCTGGCCATCGGCAGCACGGTGAAGAACTGGTTCGCCTGGGGCGCCGACTTCGAGTATGCCATTTTCAAGTACGAGGGCATGGGCTATCCTGCCAACGATGCGCGCCGCTCCATCTTCAACACGACGGAGGACGCCGAGATGAATGCCGTCACGCGCAGTTGTCTCAGCGGCCAGTATCGTGTGAAGTTCGGCATCGAGGCCAAGCCTATCCGACAACTGGCCCTGCGTGCCGGCTACAACTACATCAGCAGCATCTATAAAAACGAAGAGTGGGATCCGGGTCGCGCCGACGAGAGCACCGTCAACAGCATCGGCACCGGCTGGGTCACCACCTCGCCCACACACCTCATCACTCTAGGTCTGGGCACGCGCATCAAGTGGTTCGGCGTCGATCTGGCCTACAAGTGCCGTCTGCAGCACGGCTACTATTTCGGCAGCCTCGACACCTTCCCCTCTCATGTTGAGCTGAACCAGCGCCGCCACTCGGTGGTCTGCACGCTCAGCGCCCGCTTCTGACGGGATGAAGCCTACGCTCGACTACGTTCTGCGTCGCTTCGACGAGTTCAACACGCTTTGTTTCGGGGGTGAGCTTCGGCCCATCCCCGTGCGTTTAAGCCGTGCGCGCAGTTTTCTGGGGCAGATTGCCTATCATCGCGAGCGCCGCCTCTTCGGGAGCAACCGCAACAGCGGGTTTGTCCTGCGCATCTCTACGCTCTTCAACCTGCCGCAGGACGAGCTCGACGATGTCATCCTCCACGAAATGATTCACCTCAGCATCCTCTCGCGCCAACTCAAGGACGGCTCGGCCCACGGTCCTCTGTTTCGCAGCATGATGGACGACATCAACCGCCGTTTCGGGCGCCACATCACGGTGTCCCACCGCCGCACCCGGGAGGACAACGAGCGCGACACCGCCGTGCGCCAGCATCTGGTCTGCCGTGTCCGCTTTCGTGACGGCCGCACGGGTCTCACCGTGGCGGCCCACACGCGACTGCTGCCGCTGTGGGATGCGCTGCAGCAGTGGTCCGAGGTCAGTGAGTTCCGCTGGTATGTCACGCGCGATCCTTTCTTCAACCGCTTCCCGCGCTCCAAAGTGCTGAAGGTCTATCGTGTGGACGACGCCGAGGTCGTGGACCATCTGTGCTCCGCCGTCCCCCTCATGCGCGACGGCGCCGCCGTCAAAGCCCTTCAGTGACCATTACTATATGGTCCAGTTTTCCACAAAAAAATTGCTCAATATCGTATGCCATTCAATAAAAATCACTATCTTTGCACCGCAAACCCTGAATTTGATTGAACGGCTCTCCGAGGAGTTCATTCAACAAAAACAAGGGTTAAGAGAGAATGATTCAACTTTTCTCAGGGATAGGAGTAAAACCATGGAAAAAGCATTCAACCTAAGACAGGGATAAA
>CADAVI010000124.1 GCA_902791295.1 uncultured Bacteroidales bacterium
CCCCAACAACAAGGTGACGGACACCTTTTTTTATTACGGCACCCTGGTGGTGACCGACGCCCTGCAGTCGTACGACCTCACGCTGACCCGCGCCGTGGCCATGTTCCGTCTGGTGCTGACCGACGAGAGCATTCCGGCATCGGTGGCGAAGTTTAAGTTCTATTATCTGGGCGGCTCCAGTACCTTCAGCCCCAAGGACGGCTATGGCTGCGTGAACTCCAAGCAGACAGAGATCCGTCCGGTGCCCGCTGATTTCGTCAGCGGGACCGCCTTCGAAGTCTACACCCTGCCCCACACCGAGGAGGACGTGCTGACGAAGCTCACCGTGACCGCGCTCGACGCGAACGACAACATCATCAAGGAGCGCACCTTCGAGAATATCCCCATCATTCGCAATCAGGTGACGCTCTATACCGGCAGTTTTTTCGGTAGCGGCGGTACGGGCGATAGCGGCAGCGGCACCTTCCGCCTCACCGCCGACCCCGACTGGGACAGTGTGAACGGCTACACCTTCTGACTCATACCCTAGCAGCATTGAGGAGCCGAGGATTTTCCGCCTCGGCTCTCTTGGGATAAAAAATTCAAGCTCGTTAGCATATAATCTCGCGAAAAATATGTATATTTGCAGCCAGAAATAATAAAGCGACACGATTATGGCAATAACAACCGCAAGAAGACGCAATGCGCACCCCATGAGCTACTATCGCGACATGGTGAAGGACATGGACGACAGCCAGAAACTGGAGTTGGTGACGATGCTTATTGACAGCATCAAGCCCGTGAGTACGGCACCGCTGGCCGACATTCCGACAGACGAGGAGTTTGCCGACATGGACAAGGAACTGTACACGCCTGAGGAGGCCTACGAACTGACGATGAAAGACATCAAGGCTATCTACGACGATGCAACAGTATAAGTACTTGTACACCAAGCGCACCGCCGCTAAGATAAGATCGTTCTACAAGAACGTAGCCAAGAAGTACCGCCACACCTACTCGCTTGAGGACATGGAGCGAAATGTGCGCGACGCTTTCTTCGCCATCTACGCCATCGAGCGCTCGTTGCCGCGCCGCAAACCGACCCTTAGACGTTGGGCTGGCTACCATATGGCGAACACCGACAAATGGTACTACGCCTACGTCATCGAGGGCGATACTATCAAGGTGGTAGATGCATGCCACGCACAAAACATGAGGTAGCAGCGAGAGCAGAGTCAAGGAGTGGCGGCGCTGGCGCCGACAGAAGAAATCAGAGACTCCTTATATATCCAGTTGGTGACACTGAAGCCCGTATACTGCTTGAAGGCCAGACTGAAGGTGCTGTAGCTACGGTAGCCGCTGCGCCCGGCCAGGAGCTTGGCAGAGACGGGACGGCCGGCAGAGACGGCCTCGCGATAGAGCCCGATGAAATGATTGATGCGGAGCTCGTTGATATAGGTGTTGTAGGTGGTCTTTTTGCGCGAGAAATACTGACTGAGGTAGAAGCGGTTGATGCCCAGCGCCTGCGCCAGCTGACTGACGGTGAGGTCGCGCTGCAGGAAGAGCTGCTTGGCTTCGCAATGCTGGCGCAACAGGCATTCAATATCATCGGGCACGGGACCGGCAATCTCTTCGTTGAGCACGATCTGCGAGATGCTCAGGTCCTGCAGCGTCTCCACGCGCCACAGCAGATAGACAATAAGCACCAGGGCGCACACCTGGACGAGGAATTCGTAGTCCATGCCCCCGTCGCCGCTGGCATAGATACCAAGCATCAGCATCACCACCGCCAGCACCACGAAGCTCTGCCACACCTCCTTGTGCTCCAGGTCGGCAAAGTTGTCGCGCAGCCAGTGGCCATACTGATACACGGCGCGCACCATATATACCATCAGTCCGATGCCCACCAGCAGCAGATAGCCACGCATCCACGGCAGCAGGTCGTAGCTGCGCATGCCCACGCTCACCGCCATCATGATGACCAGCGGCGCCACGGCCACCCACACCGGCCACAGCGGTCGGCGCCTGTCCTGCAGCATGCAGAGCAGCACCACGATGGCCACGGGAATCATCAGCAGACAGTCGAGCAGTCCGCCGATGAGCATCCACAGCGTGGCCGTTTCATTATCGGCAGTCATGCTCGCCGGCAGGTACCACAGATGCCCCGCCGCCACGATGCCGAAAAACGCCGCCGTCCACAGGCGCAGCCTGTCGGGCGTCTTCACGCGCCGCGCAAACGCGTTGCCCTGCCTCAGCAGGAGGTACAGGCAAGCGATGAATGCCGTCGCTGTTCCAGCAGCGTAGAGCATCAAAAGCAGCATGACGTCGAGCGATAATTGTCCGAACATGATTGTTTTCAGGTTTATATTTGCATGCAAAGATAACGTTTTTTTCTAAAACATTGTGATAAATGGCGAAAAAATTCGTTTTTTCCTCCCCAAAATCACCGCCACGCTGTTTTGTATTTGTCTCATTCCCCTCCCCGCGGGCTTTTGTGTTCGTCTCATTTGGGGCGGGGACTTTCAAAATATGCAAAAACAGTTTCAAAATCTGCAAAATCTTCGTTGGCGGACGAAAAACGATTGCATGATTCGCAGATTTTTCTTATCTTTGCCAACAGAACATAATACTTACCCGAAATCTATAACCTAATGAACATGACAAACATTATGATCTTAACACTCGTAGGGGTGGTGGCGCTGCTCACCATCCTCTGCTGCTGTTTATATTACGCCCTCAGCAGCCGCGACGAACGCCTGGACCGGCTCTCCGACGAGAACCGCGACCTGAAGAACGTGATCGAGGACATGGACACGGAGATAGAAGGCGAAGGGAAGGGGTAGACGAACCGAATAATAATATATTTTTATAACCTAATTAATAACAATTTAAAAACTTAAAATTATGCGTAAAAACAAATTATTACTTCTGCTCGCGCTGCTGATGACGGCGGCGACGGGCGCGTGGGCGGACGAGACGCTGCTCTTGACGATTGAGAGCAAAGATTACACGACCTTCACGAGCGGGAGCAAGACCTTCGACAACAAGGTCACCGTCACCTTCAGTAACTCGGTTAAAAACCCAGGCAGCAACTTGGGATGGTATACTAGGGAATCATCTCTGCTGACCGTGGCTGGTACCAATGGCTACACCATCACAAGCTGCAAGTTCTACGTCGAAATAGGCGGCACAGCAAAGACTGGCTACACCGTTGAGGGAGAGAGCCCCTCGGTCTATCTCTTTGATAATAAAGTCTACACCGATGCTAACGATGAAGAGAGTATAGGCTCAATCGGCGTTACGAAGATTGAGGTCTACGGCGGCGCCGCCGCCTCTGGCTACACCGTTACTCTGAAGGACGGCGTGAAGGATGCCGACAAGTGGACCATCAGCCCCAACCCCGCTGAGGAGGGCCAGACCGTGACGCTGCAGTACACCGGACGACTGAAGGTGAAGGGCGTGACGGCTACAAGCGACGAGAAGCCGGCTGAGGCCAGCGTTCCCGAC
>CADAVI010000125.1 GCA_902791295.1 uncultured Bacteroidales bacterium
ATAAGTAGAACTCTATTTCTAGCATACGGTAAACTTTGCCGTTTACTCTGATGATGCATTTGTTTAATAACGTATCTGCCAGACGATTAAATAAATCGGACGGATCAGTCGAATAAATCTCATCGCTTTGCAAAAGATCCTTTAAACTTTTATCCATATCTTTGATTTTTATATAATTTCTTCTATTTTTTCCTCAGAGAACATCCTGAAATTGCAAAAATACACTTTTTCTTTGAAACTACAAATATTCGGGGCAGATTTTCTTGAAAATCGGCTCAAGATTTTTCAAAAGACAAAAATACAAAAATGCAAAAATACAAAAAACGTTCTCTATTTACTTTCCTTCTTTAACCTCTCAATTTCCGCTTGCTGCCGGTTATAGCTACTGAGGGCACGCTGCTTCAGGTCTTCGTATTTGGCTTTCCACTCAGCGGCTTCGGCTTGCGCCTGCACCAATTGCTGCTGCAGGGCTGGGACTGCCCGCTCCAGATCAGCAAGGCGCTGGTCCTGCTGCCGGCGATAGCCCGTACGGGCAGCATGCATGCGTTCCTTGATGCCTCCTTCTGTGACAAAAGTGCGCTCTAACGACTCCATATATTTGTTCATCATGGTGTCTACCTGAAAGCAAAGAGTCAGGCCTACATATAGATTCTATAGATTCCTTTTCACAGTATTCTTTCCTTTTTATATATTCCGCCTCAAAGTTACAAAAAGTTCATGACTTTGACAAAAGATTTCCGAAAATCCATCCGTAATTTGTAGAAAATTGATGCTGCAAGATCTGCAAGATCTGCAAACAACTCGTGACGGTTTTTCTTTTAAAAAAGATTTGTGCTGATTGGTGAGATTCGTGTTCGACTAATCAGAGTGTACATAAAACTTTACATCCAAACCCGCTTTCACGGTCTCTGGTCGAAGGAAACGTGGTCTCTGCACGGTATCTGATCGAGGGCTCGTAGAACAAACCGATATTGATTATCAGGCGTTTAAGCTCCTGCCAAAAGTCACGTTTCTTCGAGAATCCTTCGCCGAAATTTTGACAAAAAACTTGGATGTCTTTGGTTATTTATCCGTTAAATGTTGTTCACCAAAGAATGAAGCCTCACGATAATTGACATCGGCATCAACTACGATGGCATAATCGTCGTGAGTAACAACCACGAATCCGTTGGAAGCAGATGACTATAATAGCAGCCCAAATGTTATGCCACAGCATGTGACGCACGCATCTCCTGCCATTCACTCTCAGTCAGTTCCGGCTGGTTTTTAATCGCATTGCGTTCCTCTTCAATGATAGGTGCCCACATTTTTTGGGTCTTACTTATCATCTTCTGCAAAGAGTCAAAATCTGATGCTGACATAGGACTAATCACTTTTCTCGCTGCAAAAATACACTTTTTCCTTGAAATAACAAAAAAAAGTAGTAGGTTTTCTAATTGTAACGTTCAATTTTTCGAGGATTTTATCCTGCGGCGCAGCTGCACGGAGTTCCACACATTGTGCCAGATGGCGTAGAAGCCGCCGGCGACACTCGTGACGGGGTCCATAAACGTGGCGCCGACCCAGATGGCGAAGGCCGTGTTTTTCTGCCCTAAAGCCTGAGAAGCCGCAATGACATCGCCCCACCTGCGGCCCAAAAGACGGCCGACACCAAACTGCAGAATACATGACAACAGGCTGCCAAAAGCCATAACCGAGAGCGTCATCCACGTGGCGCCCGAGAGCACGATGTTGCGCACCGTGACGCAGATGGCCAGAGCCAACGCAACGGTCCAGAGATAGAAAGCCATATCGGGAACGGACGTTAGAAGGCGCTGCAGACGGGGCGAAGTGTGGCGGATGAGTTGCGCCAGCAAAAAAGGCCCGAAAAGCAGCGGAAACACGCGGCAGAGAATCATCCAGAAGGACGCCGAGAAACTCTGCGAGGACCACAGCAGCGGCACCAGGAGCGAGATGAAAAACGAGGCCGCGAGATTGATCATCACCGTGTAGAGCGTCAGCGTGCCGGGATTGCCTCCGAGCTTGAAGGTGACAACGGCAGCGGCCGTCGCCGTCGGTGTGATCATGCAGAGCGCAAAAGCCGCCAGGAGATGCGTAAGCCACTGACTGTCAGCGTCAACGCACAGCATCAGTAGGATTGTCAGCACCCAGAGCGAGCATTGCAGCAGCAGGCCCCAAAGCTGCCAGGAGCGGAAGCGCAGATCGCGAAGGTCCACCTTGAGAAACGTGAGGGCCAGCATCGCAAAAATGAGCGCCGGCATCACCAGCGACGAGACGGAGAGCAACGCGTCGTGCGCCTCCTGCGAAAGAGGTAAGGCACGCAGTAGGAAATAGGTCAAAGCGCCCGCCGTCATGCTCACGGGCAGCGTCCATTGGCGCAGGAATGAGATGAATTTGTGCATAATTCGGCTTTTAAGCATCGAAACCGGGTGCAAAAGTACGAAAAAAAAGAAAATATTTCGTATCTTTGCCGCGCTTTTTTGATTATATTTATCCAAGCATTATGAAGTACTACGTAAGATATTTCGAAAACGAAACCCTGGTGGACGGCCTCAAGGAGGCTGCGGATTTCCTCGGCGCCCTGCCCGGGGTGGAGCTGGATGACGACTGCATGGAGCAGCTGACAACCTACTTCACCACCGACCAGAAGGGCAGCAAGAAGATCTTCATGCCCAACCACCGCAGTTTTCTCATCATCAAGACGACGGTGAACAGCCTCGAGGAGTTCAAGGCCAACAACCAGAAGAACCTCGAGACGGCCGAAGAGAAAGCCGCCCCGACACCCAAAGGGCTCGACCTCGAGCAGGAGGGATGGTATGAGTGCAAGCTGAGCTTCCAGCGCATCGTGGCCAATCCCGAAACGAAGAAGTGTTTCTACTACAACGACGCCCTGGAGGCCAAAGTGAAAGCCCGGAGCGGACGCGAAGCCTACGAGCGCATGGTGGAGCACGTGAGAAAGAACCCCGACGTGGACGAAAGAAGTCAGATGCCGGCTGCCGCCAGCAGAAATTTCACATGGAAGTATCTCGGCGAGACCTGCTGAAAAAGAGCCTCCTGGCGCTGATGCTCGCTCTGCCCTTGGGGGCCGGAGCGCAGATGGTGCTGCCCGAGAGCGACCCGCTGCCCTACCCCTGTGCGCCGGAGCCCAAAGTGCGCACCATCGAGGAATGCTATCCCGGCAGACGTTCGGGCGAGCGGCGTCCGGGCGACATCTACGGCATCGACGTGTCGCACTATCAGGGTCAGATCGACTGGGACGAAGTGGCCCGCGACGACCGCGTGCGTTTCGTCTACCTCAAGTGCACCGAAGGCGGAAACCTGCAGGACAACACCTACAGGCGCAACCTCAAGGAGTGTCGCCGTCTGGGGCTGCCCGTCGGCGTCTATCACTTCTTCTCTCCCACCGTGAGCGCACAGGAGCAGCTGGCCAACTTCCGCAACACGAGCGACCCCAGAGT
>CADAVI010000126.1 GCA_902791295.1 uncultured Bacteroidales bacterium
GTCGCCGTAAACGCCGTTGATGTAGTGCGAGCCAAGCTCGAACTGCACCTGCTTCGACAGCGCGTCAAGCAGAGCGTTCTGCGCGCTGGGAGGCAGCTCGGCGAACACAAGGTCGCCTTTAGGCTGCCACGGACGCCAGATGTTCTCGAACACGCGAGGGTTGAACACGGTGAACGCCATGAAGTCCACGGGGTTCAGCTCCTGCTCGCTGTAGTTGAAGTCGCCCTTGCTGTCCGACACTTGCGGGTCTTCCTTCTGCTTCTGAAGCATCTTGCCCACCTTCAGGCGGGGAATGCTGATCTTCTTCGACACGCCGGGAATCACGTGGATAAGACCCTTCTCCACTACCTCGTTGCTTGTCGTCGCAACGGTAAGGAGCTGCTCCAGCACCTCGCCGTTGTAGTTCGTGTTCTTGATTTTGAGTGCCATTGTCTCTTCTCTTTTTTATTGATGGTTGTATCTGTCCTGGATCTCTCGCTGACGCTTCTCCCACGGGCTCTCCTTCTGCGCCTCGCCGCCGAGGTCGTCTAAAACCTTGCGCTTCGGGGCAAGGGCGGCAAGGGCTTTCTTCCCGTCCTCGAAATGCTCCTTCAACAGGTTCTCATACACGGGGCGAGTCTCCGCTGTGATGCGGCCGTCGCCCTCCGCAGCGTCAAGCAGGCGCTTGCGCTCCGCACTGGCTGCGGCTTCTGCCGCGTCCTCGTGTGCCTTCACCTGCGCCTTCAGCTGCGTGTTCTCGCTCTCAAGGGTTCCGGCTTTCGCCGCCTTCGCCTCAAGCTCGCCGATGTGCTCCAGCACGTCGGCTTCCGTCGCGCAGTCCTTGAACTGCGCACGCTTCTTCAGTTCGTCTAAATTCATGTCGTTCTCGTTTAGTGGCTCTCTGAGCCGGTTATTGAATATGGTGTATATCTGCTCCGGGGTGCTCTCCGCGGGCACGGGCTCCGCGTCATAGATGCAGTCGATCAAACCCAAGGCCAATGCCTCGTCTGCCGTCAGCCAGTGGTCCTCGCCGTCAAAATAGGCGGCCTTGATATCCGCCGCGCTCTTGCCCATCTTCGCCGCGTACATCCGGCAAAGCGTGTCCTCCAAGCCCTCTATCTCCGCCAGCATGCTACGCAGCTCGTTCTTGTTGCCATAGCAGCCGCCGCTCACGCTGTGAAGCATCAGACGGGCGTACTGGCTCATCTCCACCGGCTTACCGCACAGCGCTATCACGCTCGCCATGCTTGCCGCGATGCCGTCCACATAGATGCGGATATCTGCCTTGCTGTTCCTGAGCGCGTTGAAGATGGCAATGCCGGCATACACCTCGCCGCCCACGCTGTTGATCCGCACATCGATGCCGTTGTAGGTGGCTTCCGCCTCCATCAGTTCTCTGGCTATCGATCCACTGTCCACATCGCCGCCGATGTCCCCGTACAGCAGCACTACGCCCCTGCCGTCCTTGCCTGTGATATTGAAAAATCGTTCCTTGCTCATTGTCTTTGTTCTCAGTTCCTTGCAGGTTCTATCGCCCGCTTTTGCGCTGCAAATTTGAGGTTATTTCCACACCTCTGCAAATCGTGTTTTTATCATGAAACTTTATAACGTCATCATAACGTCTTAAAGTTTCATCATGCGGATACGTTTTTCTAAACACGAAAAATCTCCCCAACTTTGCACCACTTTAACACGCGTTATATGGCTAAGGAACTGACAAATACACAGAAAAAGGAATGGGCAAAGACGCTCTACCTCAAAGAAAACCTCACCCAGCAGGAGATTGCCGACCGCGTCGGAGTCTCACGCGTCTCCGTCTCCAACTGGGTGCGGGCTGGCAAGTGGGAGGAGCAGCGCACAGGACTCACACTCACACGCGAGGAGCAGGTGCGCAACCTCTACCGGCAGGTCGCCGAGATCAACCGCGCCATCGCCGCACGCGACGAGGGCAGCCGTTTCGCAACCTCTCAGGAGGCCGACATCATCGGCAAGCTCTCCAAGTCCATACGCCAGATGGAGACAGAGGCCGGCATCGCTGACGTCATCTCCGTGCTCACGCGCTTCATCGATTTCCTGCGTCCTCTCGACCTCGAAAAGGCCAAGGAGGTCACCAACCTCGCCGACGCTTTCATCAAATCCATCTTGTAACGACTTATGAGACAACAGGACAAATTGGCACTCCTCAATTGGGAGCAATACAAACAGGACATCCGGCGCGAAACACCCGTCGACCGCAATATGCCCCACGCCGAGCGGGAGCGGCATCGCATCTATCTCGAAGCGCATCCCATCGAGTGGATCAAGTTCTTCTTTCCGGGATATGCAAAGTACGACTTCGCCGACTTCCAGAAACGTGCCATCAAACGCATCATCTCACACGATGAATGGTTCGAGGTACTATCCTGGAGCCGCGAACTCGCCAAGTCCACCATCACCATGTTCATCGTTTCATACCTCGTCCTCACCAGGCGAAAGCGCAACATTATCCTCACTTCCAACAGCAAGGACAACGCCGTCCGGCTCCTCGCGCCTTACCGAGCCAACTTCGAGGCCAACGGGCGCATCGAGGCTTACTACGGACAGCAGCAGACGCTCGGCAGCTGGACGGAGGACGAATTCCTCACCAAGTCCGGGGCCGCCTTCCGTGCCATCGGTGCCGGACAGTCGCCGCGTGGATCGCGCAACGAGGCCATACGGCCCGATGTCCTCCTCATCGACGACTTCGACACCGACGAGGACACCAAGAACCCCGACATCATTCAGAAACGATGGGAATGGTGGGAACAGGCGCTCTATCCCACGCGCTCCGTCTCCGAACCCACCCTCGTCATCTTCTGCGGCAACATCATTGCCAAGGACTGCTGCATCACGCGAGCCGGTGCCATGGCCGACCACTGGGACATCGTCAATATCCGCGACAAGTACGGACACTCCACTTGGCCGGAGAAAAACTCCGAGGCCGACATCGACCGCACCCTCTCGTCCATCTCCACGCTCTCACAGCAGCACGAGTATTTCAACAACCCCATCTCCGATGGAGAAATATTCAAGGAACTCACCTACGGCAAGGTGCCGCCACTCTCACGCTTCAAGTTCCTCGTCATCTACGGCGACCCCGCGCCGGGCGAGAGCAAAGGCAAGAAAGGCAAGTCCTTCAAGGCCGTCATGCTCCTCGGCAAACGCGACGGCAAACTCTATGTCATCAAGGCCCGACTCGCACAGGCGCTCAACGCCGAGTTCATCGACTGGTATGTCCAGCTCCTTGAATTCGTCGCGGAGCGAACCTCCGTATATTGCTGGATGGAGAACAACAAACTACAAGACCCTTTCTTCCAGCAGGTATTCAAACCTCTTGTCCGTAAGGTCAGGAAAGAGAAAAACATCACCCTATACATTCAGGGCGAC
>CADAVI010000127.1 GCA_902791295.1 uncultured Bacteroidales bacterium
TGTTGAAATACTTTCATATGTGTATGCCTATAGTTTACCGCGCAAAAATACAAAAAAAAGGTGAATTAGAAAAAAAACATGACGTCGGGAAGTTTCAAACTTTAAACTTTTTCGTAACTTTGCGCCCGGTATGGGTAGAAGATTGTCTATACTGGCATTATTGTTGACGTTCCTGACGGGTCAAGTGAGGGCGGACGATGATGACAGATATGATTGGGAAAATCTTCCCCGGGAATATGAGTTGAAACTCACCCGATATCGTTATCCGAAACCCGAAATAGTCGATGGAGACACCATGTGGGTCTATCTGTTGCCTGAGGTGCCGGTCTATCCTCCCCTGAAGTTTAAATCGGCCAAGCAGAAAAAGAAGTACGACCGCTTGGTGTATAACGTGAAGAAAGTGCTGCCTCTGGCTCAGATGGCCAACCGTATGCTGCAGGAGACCTATGAGACACTGGAAACACTGCCGACAAAGAAAGAAAAGGACGCTCATCTCAAGCAGGTGGAGCGCGATATAAAGAAGCAATACACGCCGCAGATGAAAAAACTCTCGCTGTCGCAGGGCAAACTGCTCATCAAACTCATCGACAGAGAGTGCAACCAGAGTTCCTTCCACATTCTGAAGGCTTTTCTGGGTCCGTTGAGGGCCAACTTCTATCAGGTGTTTGCCTGGACCTTCGGCGCTTCGCTTAAAAAACAGTATAAACCGGACGACGAGGACGCCATGATAGAGCGTATCGTCGTGGAACTGGAAGCCGGACAACTATGATATTGTACGATTCGCCCATATTCGGTCCCGTTCACAGCAGAAGGCTCGGCATCAGCCTGGGCATCAACCTGCTGCCGAAGGACGGCAAATGGTGCTCCTTCGACTGCATCTATTGCGAATGCGGACTCAACAAAGACAGTAAAGCCACTGCCGCTCTGCCCACCAAAGATGCTGTGGGTGAAAAACTCAGGGAAAAACTCGATGCACTCAAAAATGAGGGCATCATCCCCGACGTGCTGACCTTTGCCGGAAACGGAGAACCCACGCTGCATCCGGATTTCCCGGAGATAGTAAAAGAGGTCATCAGCGTGAGAGATGCCTGTTGCGCTTCAGCCAAAATCAGCATACTGAGCAACAGCACCAGAGTCACAGATGCGAAGGTGAGAGAAGCTCTGCTGCTGTTGGACAATCCCATCATGAAACTCGATACGGTGGATGCTTCGTATATTGAAAGCGTGGACCGTCCGGTGGGTCAGTATGATGTCAGGAAAATCATAGAAGGACTGAAAGCCATGCAGGGAAAGTGCATCATCCAGACGATGTTCATGAAAGGCAAGGGCGTCAACGACCTCACGGAGGAATACCTGCAGCCTTATCTGGCCTGTATTGAAGAGATAAAGCCCCGCAGCGTGATGATATACACCATCGACCGCGCTACACCTGTTGAGGGATTGGAGAAAGCCTCGCACGGGGAATTGGACGCAGTGGCCGGGAGAATAAGGGCCTTGGGAATAGAATGTTCGGTAAGTTACTGATAAATAAAAAGTAGTATTATATATGGGTGGTTTTTTCGGAACGGTAAGTGAGAATCCTTGTGTGTCGGACCTGTTTTACGGGACGGACTATCAGTCGCATCTCGGAACACGGCGGGGCGGACTTGCCACATACAGCGAGGAAATGGGATTCCTGCGCAGCATACACAATCTCGAAAACAAATACTTCCGTTCCTGCTTTGAAGACGAGTTGGACAAGTTCCAGGGCAACAGCGGCATCGGCGTCATCAGCGATCAGGACGCACAGCCGATGCTGATGAATTCCCACCTGGGTCGTTTCGCTCTGGTGACGGTGTCCAAAATAAACAATATGGAGCAACTGGCCGACAAACTGCTGCAGGAGAATATGCACCTCTCCGAGTTCTCTTCCGGCCGTATCAACCCCACAGAGCTGGTGTCGCTGCTCATCATCAAGGGCAAGGACTTCGTGGACGGCATAGAGAATGTGTTCCGCAACATCAAGGGCAGCTGCTCCATGTTGCTCCTCACTGAAAACGGCGTTATCGCTGCCCGCGACAACTGGGGCCGCACACCTATCGTGGTGGGAAAGAAAGACGGCGCAATGGCCGTCACCAGTGAGAGTTCGGCATTCCCCAATCTCGGCTATGAAATCACCCACTTCCTCGGTCCCGGCGAAATAGTCCGCATCCACGCAGACCAAATGGAGACGCTCCGCAAACCCAACAAGAGGATGCAGATTTGCTCCTTCCTTTGGGTGTATTACGGTTTTCCCACCAGCCAGTATGAGGGCCGCAATGTGGAGGCCGTGCGCAACGAATGCGGTCGCATATTGGGCCGCGAGGACAAGACGGAGGTGGATTGCGCCTGCGGCATTCCCGACAGCGGTGTGGGTATGGCGGTAGGATATGCCGAAGGTCACGGATGTCCTTATGCCCGCGCCATTGCCAAATACACGCCCACCTGGCCGCGCTCCTTCACCCCCTCCAATCAGGAGCGGCGCAACCTTGTAGCCAAGATGAAACTCATCGCCAACAGCAGCATTTTGGAGGGGAAGAAGGTGCTCTTTTGTGACGACAGCATCGTGCGCGGCACGCAGTTGCGCGACAACGTGAAGGACCTCTTCACGCTCGGCGCCAAGGAGGTGCACATGCGCATCGCCTGTCCGCCTCTGATTTACGGTTGTCCCTTCATCGGCTTCACGGCATCCAAGAGCGATATGGAACTCATCTCGCGTCGCATCATCAAGCAGTTTGAGGGCGACGCTTCCAAGAATCTGGAGGAATATGCCAAGACCGGTTCGCCCAAGTATGAGCGCATGGTGGAGGAAATCCGCAAACAGCTGGGTCTCACCTCGCTCAAGTTCTCCAAGCTGGAAACGCTCATCGAAGCCATCGGTTTGAACAAAGAGGACGTCTGCACCCATTGCTTCGACGGCAGTTCGTTCCATACGCTCGAAGAAGACAACATGGACTGAACGGGAGTTCCGCGGGAACTTGCCACCGGCAAGATGCATGGCTCATTTTTACGCCCCAGTTAGAGAAAATTTGCGCGCCAGTTAGAAAACCGATTTTTTCCGGTTGGGAGTCCCTTGGAATTGTTGTAGCAAAAAGTCAAAGATCGCTTGTCGTTTTGAACGACGCTGCAAAGGTACGACAGCGACATTGCGGTCTAAAATTTTTGAGCAACTTTTTTCAAAATTTTTTTTGAGGGTGTGTTCGAGAACTGCCAATGCGTTGCAGTGTTGCAGTGTTGCAGTTCTCGAAAGGCTATTTTCTACCCAAGAGAAACTTCTATATTT
>CADAVI010000128.1 GCA_902791295.1 uncultured Bacteroidales bacterium
CCCACCACCGTGACTTCGGCCAGAGAGAAGAGCGCCGGATGGCGTGCAAAAATCAAAGCGCCGATGCCGATGAACATGATGAGGGCCGAAACGATGATGCTTTCTTTGTAGGACGAAAGCATGCGGCGGCGGTAGGCATATTCATATTGGCAGCCTTCGGTGATGAAGATGGTGTAGTCGTCGCCCTGACCGAAGATGAAGGTGGCCAGGATGATGTTGACCACATTGAACTGAATGCCCAAAAGCGACATGAGTCCCAAAATCCACAACCAGCTAACGGCCATGGGGAGGAAGGAGATGAGGGCAAGTTCGATATGGCCGAACGAGGCCCAGAGGAAGAAGAACACGACGACGGCACAGGCCCAGCCAATATAGTTGAAGCTGTCGGAAAGGCGGGAGGCCAGCGAGGTGTGAATCTCGTCCATAGTAAAGACGTAGGTGGCGGGCGAAGCGTTGCCCAACTGCGCCTTGGCCGCCTCCAACTCTTGGGGTTTGAGGCGGAGGATGTCTACCGTGCAATGGCGGCCGGAAACGCTGTCGCTGACAACGTTGCGCGCCAGCACCGTCTCCACTAGCGGAGCGAAATACGAGGCCGGCATCGTCTTATTTTCTTTATTCAGGACGTTGAAGAACTGATCGAAAGACGAGGCATTAAAGCCTTCGTTTTTAGAGGATTCGCCAATGTCTGTCATCAGTTTCTCCCGATGACGGGCGATGAAGTCGCGCCAGAGAGACAGGCGCTCTATTTGCTCTTCGGGAGAAGGCAGGAAACGCGTGATAGGTGATAGGTGACAGCTGATAGCTGACAGTTTGTAGCGGCGGGAGAGGGCGGCGTCGAGCGTGCTGTCTTCCGTCACCACGAAAAGTTCTTCGTCATCACCCGTTGCGGATTGCATTGCGTGAAGGCGGTTCATGTCTTCGTGCTGCGCCGGCGTCATGAAGTTGATGTGGGAGATGTCGGCATCGAAGCCGGCATCGAAACTCTTCCAACCCAAAAACAGCGTGATCAGCAATATGGGCCACAACAGCCACATGCGGCCCTCAAGAGAGAAGCCGGCAAGACGGCGGATGAGGGGCGTGTCGCCTTTCGTGCGGGGCATCTGCACCAGATGGGGCAGGAACAGCAGCGTGAAAAGGACGGTGCCCGCAAGCAACAGCGCACTGAAGAGACCCAGATCGCGCAGCGCAGCAGACTCCAGCGGCACCAGTGTGAGAAAAGCGCCTACGGTGGTGATGTTACCCACCGTGAGCGGCACGAGGGTTTCGCGCAGCGCCTGACGCACGCTGGCGCTGTGGTGCAGATGGGCAATGAAGTGAAGCGGATAGTTGACGGCCAGGCCCAGAATGACCGACGAGATGCCGACGACGATGAGCGAGATGCCGTCACGGAAGAGAGAGAGGACGCCCATCGCGAAGAGCCAGCCCCACGAGATGGCCAGTAGCATGAGCAGCAAGTGGCGCACGCTGCGGAAGACGCGCAGGAGCAAGAGCAGTATCAGCGTCAACGAGAGGGATATGGCCAGTATGCTGTCGCTGCGTATCTGTCTGGCATTACCCACAGCGATGACCGGTCCGCCCGTGAAGTGGATGCGAACCGACGGGTGGAGGCGCTCCGACTCGTCGGCGCTGCGGCGGAGCCGGTCGATGAGGTGTCCGTTGCCGTCGGTCTCGCTGGTGCCGAAGGGGGACGTCATCATGACATAGGCCCGCTGCATATCGGGAGAGAAGATGTAGCCGTCGTAGTTCTCCCAAGAGAGAGAGGGCGTGTTGCTTTGCAGAGCGGAGAGCACCGGAGAGAAGAGCATGAGCGGATCACGGCAGAGCATTCGGGCCGTCGTGCCGCTGCCGGGCAGCATCAGGAGCTGGCGGTTTTGGCTCATGCGCCGGGCAACATAATCCTCCCCGGCGAGCAGGCTGTCCATGCGCCTGTAGTCTTCGGGGAGCAGGAAATAGGGGATGTTGTCGCAGACGAAATCCGTGAGGCGCATCATCTCTTCGGCGTCAATGACGGCGGTGACGCCTTCGGGAGGCAACACGGAATCCCGTTGCAGCAGGGCCACAAAGTCGTCAATGGCGGCCGTAATGCTGTCGGGCTCCGTTCGGGTGGAGTCGCTGCATTGGAAGACGGCGAAGATGCGTTGTGCTCCCGATATGTCCTGATAGACCTTCATGGCGTCTCCCTGCCGGCTGCTGAGGGGCAGGAAGTCGGAAATGTCCTCCTTATAAGTCTGTCGCAGAGCGGAAATCGCCAGCGCGGCTGTCAGCAGCAACAGCAGACTGAAGAGCAGCCCCCGCTGGGAGCTCATGCGATCATACAATTGAAGGACCAGGCGCGAGTGTCTAAGCATCCTGTTCGATGAGGTTGGCCAAATGGCGGTACATATCTATATATAATTGACGCATGCGGGAAGCCTGCGCTCTGTAGTCGCCCGCCTGCCGCAACGCCTCGAGCTTCACGGGAGCGCCGAAGCGCAAATGGATGCGGCCGCGCTGAAACACGTAAGTCTTTTTGGGCAGCACCTTGCCCGGACCGTAGAGACAGGCCGGAAGCACGTCGAGCCCCAAACGGTCGGCCAGACAGAAAGCCCCCTGATGGAAGCGCCGGATGCGGCAGTCTGCGGAGCGGGTGCCTTCGGGGAATACGGCGATGCTGTAGCCCTTGGCCGTCAACTCCCGAAGCTTGGGCATGAGGGTGTCGAAGCCCTCGCTGATGGGCAGATACTCCGCCGAACGGATGAGCAGACCGAAGAAGATGTTGTTCCAGACCCAATCGTTGGTCAGGAAGATGATGTTGGGCGAGAAGGCCAGCAGACACATCAGGTCGATGTGCGACTGGTGGTTGCAGATGATGACGTGCGGACGGTCGAGAGAGGCTTGCGGGTCTTTGTCCCAGGTGAAGCGGACGCCCGGGATGCCGTGACCGATCATCACGAAATGCGCCGTGCGGTGAATAAGCCGGCGCAGGCGGCAGCGCTTCTTTTCGGTGAGCCCCCCGATGTGTTTGTAGATCCACACGCAGGGTGTCACCACCAGGAACGAAGCCACGAAAAAGAGCACGAAGGCATACGCCGTGCGCAGATATTTGAAGAGGGAGCGCGCGATGGCCAGAGGCAGTCCGTAGAGCAGCGCCAGAAAACACAGCACGGTGTTGAGCACACTGATGCGGGCGAAGTCGGCCGCCGGACGGAAGTGGCTCA
>CADAVI010000129.1 GCA_902791295.1 uncultured Bacteroidales bacterium
ATAATAAATTAGGTGAGGAATGACTCATCGGTTAAGAGAAGATTTACAGAGAAAGTGATGAACGAGACAACAGAAAGAAAGAACCCTTTCATGGAGCCCTACCATACGCCCCATGACACCATACCCTTCGACAAAATACGCTTTGAGGACTTTGAGCCGGCCTTCATGGAAGGCATCCGGCGCGACGACGAGGACATTGAGCGCATGCTCAACAATCCTGAGGAGCCGACCTTCGACAATACGATCGCTTACCACAACGACAGCAAGGGCCCGCACTACTACGATCTCCTCGACCGCGTGTCTACGGTGTTCTCCTGCCTGATGAGTGCTGAGACCGACGACCGCATGGAGGCGCTGGCACAGAAGCTCGCCCCGATACTTACCAAGCACGAGAACGACTTCCTGCTCAACCCCAAGGCCTTCGCCCGCGTCAAGGCCGTGTACGAGCATCACCGTGAGCTCACGCCCGAAGAGCAGATGCTGCTCGACAAGACCTACGACGGCTTTGTGCGCAGCGGCGCCCTTCTCGACGAGAAGGGCAAGCAGCGCCTGCGCGAGCTCTCGGAAAAAGGATCGCTGCTCGCCCTGCAGTTCTCCCAGAACCTGTTGAAGGATACCAAAGCCTACACACTGCACATCACCGACAAAAACGACCTGGCCGGGCTCCCCGACACCGCCGTGGAGGCTGCCGCCAACGCCGCCAGGGAGCAGGACAAGGAAGGCTGGCTGTTCACACTCGACTATCCCAGCTACGCACCCTTTATGTCGCACGCCGACAACCGCGAGCTGAGACGGCAGATGTATATGGCACGCAACACCCTCTGCGCACGCGACGGTGAGGACGACAACCGCGACATCTGCCGCGCCATCGTCAACAACCGGCGCGAGATAGCACAGCTCCTGGGCTACGACACCTTTGCCGACTATGTGATGAAAAACCGCATGGCAGGCAGTGTGAAGCGGGTCTATAAGCTGCTCAACGACCTCATCGACGCCTACAAGCCGACCGCCGAGAAGGAGGTGGAGGCCATCCGAGAGGAAGCACGCAAGCTCGAGGGCGACGGTTTCCAGCTGGAGCCGTGGGACTTCTCCTACTATGCCCATAAGCTGAAGGTTGAGAACTACAATATCGACGCGGAGATGCTGCGTCCTTACTTCCAGCTCGACAAGGTCATCGACGGTGTCTTCGGTCTGGCACATCGCCTCTATGGCATCACATTCAAGGAGAACAAGGACATCCCCGTCTATCATCCCGACGTCAAGGCCTATGAGGTCTTTGACAAGGACGGCAGCTATCTCGCCGTCTTCTATGCCGACTTCTACCCACGCAAGGGCAAGCACGACGGTGCCTGGATGACGGAATTCCAGGAGCAGTCCATCAACCATAAAGGCGAGAACATACGGCCGCACGTGAGTGTGGTGACGAATTTCACCAAGCCTACGCCCGAGAAGCCGGCACTGCTCACCCTCGGCGAGGTGGAGACCTTCCTGCATGAGTTCGGCCACTCGCTTCACGGCATGTTTGCCAACACCCGTTTCCAGAGTCTCTCCGGCACGAATGTGTGGTGGGACTTCGTGGAGATGCCGTCGCAGTTCATGGAGAACTATGCGGTGGAAAAAGAGTTCCTGCGCACCTTTGCCTTCCACTACAAGACGGGCGAGCCGCTGCCCGACGAACTCGTCGACCGCATCGTGCGCTCGCGCAACTTCAATGTGGCCTACGGCTGTCTGCGCCAGGTGAGCTTCGGACTGCTCGACATGGCGTACTACACCCAGCGCGAGGCGTTCACGGCCGACATCCAGTCCTTTGAGAAGGAGGCATGGAAAGATGCCATCCTCTTGCCGCAGCTCCCCGACACGTGCATGACGACACAGTTCTCCCATATCATGGCCGGAGGATACGCCGCCGGATACTACAGCTATAAATGGGCCGAGGTGCTCGACGCCGACGCCTTCAGCGTGTTCAAGCACAATGGCATCTTCGACCAGGCTACCGCACAGCGCTTCCGCGACTGCATCCTCTCGAAGGGTGGCACGGAAAATCCGATGACGCTCTACAAGCGCTTCCGCGGTCAGGAGCCTACGATCGACGCGCTCCTCGTGCGTGACGGCATCCGCAAAGCGTGACCTACACATTATTATATTATATAATACTATACTTACGAAAGCATCGTTATGAAAGAAGAGGAAGAAAAAAACCGCAAAGCCCAAAAGCAACATCTGCTCGACGGCCGCTACCTGCGCATGGCGCATATCTGGGCCGAGAACTCTTACTGCCGTCGCCGCAAGGTGGGAGCCCTCGTCGTCAAGGACAAGATGATCATCAGCGACGGATACAACGGCACGCCGAGCGGTTTCGAGAATGTCTGCGAGGACGACGACAACGTCACCAAGCCCTACGTGCTCCACGCCGAGGCCAACGCGATCACCAAACTCGCACGCTCGGGCAACAACAGCGACGGCTCCACGCTCTATGTCACGGCCTCGCCCTGCATCGAATGCGCCAAGCTGATCATCCAGGCGGGCATCCGCCGCGTGGTCTACGGCGAGAAATACCGCCTCGACGACGGCATACGGCTCTTGCAGCGCGCCGGCATTGAGGTAGACTTCCTGGATATGAATGAACTGGAAAAACAACACGAAGAAGAGTTATGAACATGAAATACGACAAGAAGAACCGGTTCATGCCGCTGCTCATGGCCGCAAGCATGATCCTCGGTATTCTCATTGGCACCTTCTACGCCAACCATTTCTCGGGCAGCCGGCTGACGGTGGTCAACAATGGCAGCAACAAGCTCAGCAATCTGCTGCGGATCATCGATGACCAATATGTCGATGACGTGAACATCGACTCGCTCGTGGAGAAGGCCATGCCGCTCATCCTCGGCGAGCTCGACCCCCACTCGGTGTATATCAGCGCCAAGGACGTGCAGCAGTCCGAGGACGATCTCAAAGGCTCGTTCTCCGGCGTAGGCATCGAGTTCACCATTCGTCAGGACACCATCCACGTCGAGAACGTCATCAAGAACGGTCCCGCTG
>CADAVI010000130.1 GCA_902791295.1 uncultured Bacteroidales bacterium
GGTGATGGTGAACCCGGGAGGCACGGGCACTCCGATGAGGTTCATCTCAGCCAAATTCGCACCCTTGCCGCCCAATGCCTCTCGCATCTGGGCGTTACCCTCGGCTTGTCCGTTGCCGAAAGTGTAAACTCTTTTTTGACTCATTGTTTAACTTGTTGTTATTAATTTATTGGTATATGGTATGTCTTTTGTGCAAAGATAGTTATTTATTCTTCAAATTCCAAAGGATTCTCTCTTTTTTTCAAAAAAAATCGTAATTTTGTACGAAAAGAAGATTTATATGTCGAGAAAGAAGAAAGAAAACCAGATACTGGAGGCCGTAGAAATCACCGATGTGGCCTCCGAAGGCAAGGCTTTGGCGCGTGTCAACGACAAAGTGCTCTTTGTGCCCTACGCCGTTCCGGGCGATGTGTCCGATGTGGAGATTCTGCGCAAGAAACATTCCTACATGGAGGGGCGCGTCGTGCGTTTCGTCCGCGAGAGTCCTCAGCGTGTCGCTCCGCTCTGCCCTCATTTCGGCGTGTGCGGCGGCTGCAAGTGGCAGATGCTCCCCTACTCCGAGCAGATTCGCTGGAAGCAGAAGCAGGTGATGGACGCACTCACACGTCTGGCTCACATCGAACTGCCCGAGTGCCGTCCCATCTTGGGCAGCGAACAGACGGAGGGCTATCGCAACAAGCTCGACTTCGGCTGCGCCAACAAGCAGTGGCTCACTTCGGAGCAGATGCAGGCGGGCGTGCCCTTCTCTCCCGCCGTCGGCTTTCACATCACGGGCGCCTTCGACAAGATTCTTCCCATCGAGGACTGTCGCCTGATGGACCCGCTCCACAACGGGATTCGCAACGCCATCCGCGACTACGCCCTCGCCCACTCGCTTTCCTTCTTCGACCTGCGGGCGCAGACGGGACTCCTGCGCGGCATCATCATCCGCTGCAGCAATTCGGGCGAATGGATGGTGATTCTCCATTTCCATTTCGACCACAGCTCCGAAGAGACGCTCTCGCGCAGCCGCCGGGAGGCCGAAGGTCTGCTCGCCTATGTCGCCGACTGTTTCCCTCAGATTACCAGCCTTCTGTGGCTCGACAATCAGAAGTGCAACGACACCATCGGCGACCAGGACATTCACCTCTTCAGGGGCCTTGACCACATCATGCTCCACATGGAGGACCTCCGCTTCAAGGTGGGGCCCAAGAGTTTCTATCAGACCAACACGCGCCAGGCCTATAACCTATATAAGGTAGCGCGCGAGTTTGCCGGCCTCACGGGCGATGAACTTGTTTATGACCTCTACACCGGCACGGGCACCATCGCCAACTTCGTGGCGCGCTCCTGCCGCCGTGTCATCGGCATCGAATATGTGCCCGAGGCCATCGAGGACGCCAAGGTCAACAGCCGTCTCAACGGCATTGACAACACGCTCTTCTTCGCCGGCGACATGAAGGACATCCTCAACGAAGACTTCCTGCGCGAGCACGGACGCCCCGACGTCATCATCACCGACCCTCCGCGCGCCGGCATGCACGGCGATGTCGTTCAGACCATTCTTTCGGCCGACCCGCGCCGCATCGTCTATGTCTCGTGCAATCCTGCCACTCAGGCGCGCGACCTCCAGCTGCTCGACGGGGCATATCGCGTGGAGGCCATTCAGCCCGTGGATATGTTCCCTCACACCCATCACGTAGAAAATGTCGTACTGCTCACTCATCGATAAATACTACGGCGACAATGCCGCCCTGCGCCACATCCTGCTGACGCACTCCTGTCTCGTCTGCCACAAGGCCCTTGTGGCGGCTGATCGTCATCCCGAGCTCCATATCGACCGCGCCTTTGTCGAAGAGGCGGCGATGCTCCACGACATCGGCGTCTTCCGCTGCGACGCTCCGGGCATCTCGTGTTTCGGTTCCGAGCCCTACATCCGTCATGGCCTTCTGGGCGCAGAGATTCTCCGAAGCGAGGGCCTCGAGCGTCACGCCCGCGTGGCCGAGCGCCATACGGGCACCGGCCTCACCGTCGAGTCCATCCGACTGCAGGAACTGCCTCTGCCCCTGCGCGACTTCTCGCCCGAAACGGTGGAAGAGAAACTGATTTGCTGGGCCGACAAATTCTTCTCGAAGACGCCGTCGAAACTCACCATTGAGAAGACCAACGAGCAGGTTGTCACTATGCTCTCGCGCTTTCCCGACGGCAATGTGGACCGCTTCCTCGAGTGGTCAGAGCTCTTTGATTAACAGATTGCGAAATTCCTCTGGCGTGCCGTTGAACACGTCGCAGTCCACCAGCCCCCTCACGCCGTCCACCTTGCCGCAGTCGGTGTGCTGCCAGAAGGCCCATTGCCCCTTGTAGGTGGGTTGCTCCACGTAGTAGTGCGCCATCCAAAAGGGATAGTCGTCGAAGGCTTTGTCCGAGAGGATGTCGCGCCTGAAGCTCACACTGCTGTAGAGGATGGGCTTCACGCCGTAGCGCTCTTCCACGATGCGCAGCCACTCCAGCGCCCGTCGCTGTATCTCGCCCTCGGGCACATTCTTCCATTTGGCCTTGTCTTCGATGTCGAGCACCGGCGGCAGATCGCCCGGCTCCAGATGCACCTGATGCAGGAAAAACTCCGCCTGCTTGCGGGCCGGCACATCGGGGGTCATGAAGTGATAAGCGCCGCGCGTAAATCCGTGAACGCGTGCCTGATAGAAGTTTTCGTTGAAGTTGTCGTCCATCAGCGACACACCCTCCGTTGCCTTGATGATGATGAAGGTCACGGGGTCGTTGTTCATCGAGGCGTTGCGCAGCTTCTCCCACTTGATGTTTTCCTGATAGTGCGAGATGTCGATGCCTCTGAT
>CADAVI010000131.1 GCA_902791295.1 uncultured Bacteroidales bacterium
CATCATCAACAACAACATGAACGGTGTGATGCGCGTCCTGACCTCCATCTCGATTATCCTCATGTTCCCCACCCTCATCTCCTCGCTCTTCGGCATGAATCTCGTCAACGGCATGGAGTCGGAAACGTGGGGCTTCCCCGTGGCCCTGATACTCTCTGTGGTCACCACCGCCGTCTTCTGGTGGTATTTTCATCGCAAACAATGGATCTGAATATGGAAACAGAAAACACTCCGCTCTATTCCTCTAAGGAGGAAGTAGTGGCTCGTGTGCAGGCACTGGCTGCCGGCACCACCTCCGGCGACAAGCAGGAGATAGACCTCCTGAAGTCGCTCTACTACAAATTTCACAACCAAGAAGTTATTGCGGCCCGCCAGGCCTTCATTGACGGCGGCGGCGAAGCAGATGCCTTCATCCCTGCCATCGACACGCTCGAACCGCAGTTCAGAGAAGCCATACAAACCCTACGCCAGCGCCGCGCCGAAGAAATGCAGCGTCTGGAGCAGGAACGCGTGAAGAATCTCGACCGCAAACTCGACATTCTGGAGCGCATCAAGGAGATGGCCCTCACCCCTGAAGATGCTGCCAAAAACTTCTCAGAGTTCAAGCAGTTGCAGGCCTCCTTCAAGGAGGGCGGCCCCGTGCCTCCCGAGCGCGCCACCGAGATATGGAAGAACTACCAGCTCTACTGCGAGCAGTTCTACGACCTGCTGAAGATGGGCCACGAGATGCGTGAATACGACTTCCGCAAGAACCTCGAGCAGAAGCTCCTTCTTTGCCAGCGCGCCGAAGCTCTGGCCGATGTGGAGGATGTGCTCAGCGCCTTCGACACCCTGCAGCACTTGCATCAGGAGTGGAAGGAAATCGGCCCTGTGGAGAAAGAGTTGCGCGAAGACCTCTGGAACCGCTTCAAGACCGCTTCCACCGTCATCAACAAACGTCACCAGGCCTACTACGACGCCATCAAGGCCGAGGAGGAGGAAAACCTCCGAAAGAAGGAGGCCCTCTGCGAAAAGGTGGAGGCCGTCGACACCGCTCCGCTCAGCACCTTCGCCGAATGGGACGCCATCGCCAAAGATATTCAGGCCATGCAGCTGGAGTGGCGCAACATCGGTCGTGCGCCACAGAAGGACAACCAGGCCGTCTATGAGCGTTTCCGCACCGCCTGCGACAAGTTCTTCACCGCCAAGCAGGCCTACTTCAAGGCCGTAAAGGCCAACATCAGCGAAGCGCTTGAGAAGCGTCGCGCCCTCGTGGAGAAAGCCGAAGCCCTCAAGGACAGCCAGCAGTGGAAGGAGACCGCCGAAGCCCTCATCCGGCTGCAGAAGGAGTGGAAGGAACTTGCCGCCGCCCCGCGCAAGCAGAGCGAGCAGCTGTGGCTGCGCTTCAAGGCAGCCTGCGACGCCTTCTTCGAGGCCCGCAAGGCCAACTGGGAGGAGACGCGCCAACAGCGTGAAGCCGACCGCGAAGCCTTCCGTGCGCGCGCAAAAGAACATAAGGAGAAAGTGGAGGCCCGCGCTCAGAAGCATGCCGAACATATTCAGGAACTTATCGACGGCGACCGCCAGAAACTCAAGCGCGCCTACGATGCCATCAGGGCTGAATTGCAGAACTACGAGAACAACATCGGCTTCCTCACCGCCGCCTCCAAGAAGGGCAACAGCCTCATCGACCAGACGCAGAAGAAGATTGACACGCTCAGAAAAGACCTTGAGCAAATCGCCCGGAAACTCAAAGAGTCATGAAACACTTTCTTGCCGTTGACCTCGGCGCCACCAGCGGACGCACCATTCTCTCGTCCGTGGAAGCCGGTAAGGTCGTCATGCGCGAATACACCCGTTTCCGCAATCCGCAGATTCCCTTCGCCGGCCACCTCTACTGGGACCTTCCCCAGCTCTTCAACGAGATTCTCGAGGCCCTGAGGAAGCTCGCCGCCGAAGGCGTCACCGTCGAGAGCATCGGCATCGACACCTGGGGCTGCGACTTCGCCTTCTTCCGCCCCGACGGCCAGCTCGCCGCACTCCCCTACTGCTATCGCGACACCCACACCGACGGCGCCATGGAGCGCTACTTCGCCGAACGGTTGCCGCGTGAGGAGGTCTATCGCAAGACAGGCATACAGTTCATGCCCTTCAACTCCCTCTTCCAGTTCGACGTCATCCGTCGCAGCGGCTTCTCTGCCGACGGCCTCTCGGTGGCCTTCATCCCCGACGCGCTGGCCTATATGCTCACGGGACGCATGGTGTGCGAATACACCGTCGCCTCCACCTCCCAGTTGCTCAACCCCGTCACGGGCGACCTCGATGAAGACCTGCTCTCGAGCGTCGGACTGCAACGCAGTCAGTTCGGCCCGATGGTGCAGCCGGGCGAGCGCATCGGCTGCCTCACGCCGCAACTGGCCGAATACACCGGAATGGGCTCTGTGCCCGTAGTGGCTGTGGCGGGCCACGACACCGCTTCCGCCGTGATTGCCGTTCCGGCCGAAGACGACAATTTTGCCTACCTCTCCTGCGGCACCTGGAGCCTCCTGGGCATCGAGAGCCCGAGCCCCGTCATCACCGCAGAGAGCGCTGCCGCCAACTTCACCAACGAGGGCGGCATCGACGGCACCACCCGCTTCCTCAAGAACATCACCGGGCTGTGGATTTTCGAAAACTGCCGCCGCGAGTGGGGCGAGAGCGTGCCTCAGAACGTCAACGACCTCAACGCCCTCTGCCTGGAGAGCAGCTTCGCGGGGCTCATCAATCCCGAC
>CADAVI010000132.1 GCA_902791295.1 uncultured Bacteroidales bacterium
CGTGGAGGTCCACCTTACGCATGCCGATGTCGAGGGTGACGGAGGTCAGGGCGCGCAAGAGTTCGCGATGCGGACGTGGCTCCAGTTGCGGCGGGGGCAGTTCGTTCCACCCTTCCAATCCCGCGCGCAGGCAGACCTCCCAGATGAAGTCGTCGCTGGCGCGAAGGCCCAGCCATGTTTTCAGTATGTTGCGCACGCAGTAGCGGCGGTGCTGCCCGAGGTGGAGCCGCCTCGTGTGCTCCAGCTTGCGCCAGAGCTCCACGAAGCATCCCAAAGTGTTGTCTATCGTAATCATAATGTTCAATGTTCGTGTAACTTCGTTCCACAGACATCCTACTCGTCTCGGCAATGATTAAGCAAGCTTGTCATTGCGTCAATGGTCTTTGCACCCCCTTCGGTTCCCCCGTTATCGGGGGACAGAAACATCTCGGGCGGATGTTCAATGGTCAATGTTCAATGGTCAATGGTCAATTATCTAACTGCAACACTGTAACACTGTAACGCTCCTCAGGCGCAGGTGTATTTCTGCTTGTATTCGGGCGTCTTCACATAGCGTCCCGACACCTCGTCGCAAGCGATGTAACCGCGATTCTGCCACACGCGCAGCGTGCCGTCTCCGCCGCCCGTCTTGCCCTGCTGCTGACGCACCAGCCGGTATTGCTCCCTGGTGAACTCGTCGGGCAGCAGCTCCAGCAGGTTGCGGGGACCGGACTGCCGCTGTATCTCCACCTCCTCGCGCAGCTCCTTCTCCAGCTGCTGGCCGAAGTAGAGCATCTTGCACCAGAGGTTGTATTGCTCCGTCCAGCGCACGAAGTCCTCAATCTCCTTGCTCCACTTGCCGCCGTGCGCCACGTAGAGCACCATGCCCTTGAGCCAGGCTATCACGTTGGCGCGATACGAGAGCACCCTGTAGGCCTCGCTCTCGTAGAGCTGCGCCGCCTCGCTGTTCTCCTGCTTGATGGCGAGCGCCAGCCGTTTGGCCTGTGCGCACTCTATCAGTCCGTTGGCGGCCTCCAGACGCTCGATGTAGGGCTTCAGCTCCTGTGCGAACGTGTGGTCGTAGATGCCCAGCACGGGGGCGCTGTCTTCCTCGTCGTCCGGGCGGATGATGGTGGAGAGGTCCAGTCGCGACACGGTACCGTCGTTGACCATCTTGTAGAAGAAGCGGCGGGCATTGGGCGGCGTGGTCGAGGCGTTGAAGTTCCAGCGGAGCGGCGCGATGCCCGAGACGGAGTCGGCGCCCACACGCTCCTGTCCGGCGTCGGAGTTGTCGAAGGCCTTGCGGATGAGCAGACCCACTTCGTCCGTCGTGCCCTTCGAGGTCACCTTCTTGAGCGCCTCTATCTCGTCCACGATGGTGTAGATGAAGCGCTGCCCGTTGTTGTGGGCGTCGATGACGCGCTGGTTGAAGACGGCGTCCGTCAGGTTGTCGATGAGCATCTGGATGCAGATGTCCGTCGGGCGCGGGTCTTTCTTCTGCCTGGCGCCGGGGTTCTTCTGCTTCCATTCGGCTTCGCGCTGGCGGTTGGGCTGGTCGCGCTGCTTGATGTCGGCCATGATGTACTCCACGGGCTTCTTGATGCTGCCCTTGCCGATGCTCTGGCGGCCGATCAAGACGTTCATGAAGGTGGCCTCGTGGTCCACGTTGTCCCAGTAGCGGAACTTCACGCCGTGGAGATGGGCACCCAGTGCGGGGAACACGGCGCTGGCCACAGCGGGCTTGTAGCAGTCGGGCACATTCTTCGTCAGCAGCCTCACCAGGGGCGGCAGTTTCTTGGGCATCGCGGGCGGCGCCGTCAGCGTGCCGCCGCAGGCCTTCACGCCGCCTTGCGTCTTCAGGGCCGAGAGCACCTGCTTCAGTCGGTACGGCATACCCTTCCTGGGCTCCTTGAGGGCGTTTTCGAGGGTCTTGCGCCACTCAGCCTCTTCTTCGGGAGAGCAATTCTGCTCCCCTCCCCCAAAGGGGGAGTCGGAGGGGGCTTTCCAGTAGTTGGGCACGACCTGCATCAGCCTTTCGAGGGAATAGTCGCAGATGCTGCGGAGCGTCACGGCCAGCTCGAAGGTCAGCACGTTACGGTCGCCGTCCGAGGGCTCTTTCCCGCCGTTGAACAGCTCCCAGTATTTGCGGACGATGTCGGCGTAGGGAAGGCCGTTGTATTCCATTGAACATTGACCATTGACCATTGACCGTTTTTCACTTTTAATTTTTAATTCTTCATTTTTAATTGCTTCGGCTTCGCCGATAGCAAATACTTCGTCATTCAAATAAATCAGGTCTTCCTCCGAATCACTCGTCGTAAAGAACACGCGGGTGATGTCTTTGGCTCCGGCATCGAAGGCGACGCCCAGAAGTTCGCTGGCCCATTGCAGATTCTCTTCCTGCGAGAGTTCCGCACGGCGGCGGAACACCAGGTGGTAGCCTGCTGCGCGGGCGCTCCTTTCGAGCATCAGCAGACCCAGTTCGTCCTTCTTAGCCAAGATGCGGTCTCTGACGGCCGTCATCTCTTCGGGGGCGATATGGTCCACATCCATTCCGACGGTGGTGCTCAGGCGCGTGGCGCCACGGAGGGCCCCTTCCTCGCCCGGCAGACAGCTGTAGTTCATCTGCAGAAGGCTGCGCTTCTGCTGCTCGTCACCCTCGCGCACGGCCTTCAGGGTGGCCTTCTGCCTTGCGCTGCCGCGC
>CADAVI010000133.1 GCA_902791295.1 uncultured Bacteroidales bacterium
ACTGGCCGATGATGAGATTCGTCTTGCCGTCTTCAAACACGGCGTCGATGCCCTTCAGCACTTCGCGGCCGTCGAAGGCCTTGCGGATTTGTTTGAGTTGTATCATGAGAGCATGGAAGTCAGGAAGATGTCGGAAAACAGGATGAGAATGGACGAGGAAACAACGGCATCGGTGGAAGCTTTGCCCACATCGAAGCTGCCGCCCTCCACCGTGTAGCCGTAGAAGGCGGACACGCTGCTGATGATGAAGGCGAAGAAGAGGCTCTTGATGAGCGACATCCACACATACCACTGGTTGAAGTCGTGCTGCAGACCGGCTGTGACGTCGTCCACGTTGATGACGCCCACAAGCGAGGTGGCATACGCGCCGATGAAGCCCATCAGTGCCGAAAAGATGACGAGGAAGGGAATCATCGTGACAAGGGCGACAATCTTGGGCAGGATGACGAAGGAGGCGGAGTTTACACCCATAATCTCCAGTGCGTCAATCTGTTGCGTCACCTTCATTGTGCCGATTTCGGAAGCGATGTTGGAGCCCACTTTGCCGGCCAGTATCAGACACATGATGGAGGAGGAGAACTCCAGCAGCATGATTTCACGCGTGGTGTAACCCGTCGTCCAACCGGGCATCCAGGGAGAGGCGATGTTGAGTTTGATCTGGATGCAGATGACGGCGCCGATGAAGAAGGAGATGAGTACCACAATGCCCAGACTGTCCACACCGAGCGATGCCATTTCCTTGACATATTCTCTGCCGAACATGCGCCAGCGTTCGGGCAAGGCAAGCACTCGCCACATCAGCTGGAGATACCGACCAAAGGTCGCTACAGAGTCAAAAATATACATGATTCGTTTGTATTTTAGATGCAAAAATAGGTAAAAAAATGAAAGAGGGAGCGCCTTAGAGTAGTTTTTTTTGGCAAAAGTGGCCTGTTCTGAATATTTTTTCATATATTTGCGCAAAATTTTCACGCGTGAAAGAGCAGGAGAGAGCAGAATTGCGCAGCGAGGGACTCGTAAAGGTCTACGGCAAGCGTACCGTGGTGAACAATGTTTCGTTTAATGTTCATCAGGGGGAGATTGTGGGTCTGTTGGGACCCAACGGTGCCGGTAAGACGACCTCGTTCTACATGACCACGGGGCTCGTGGTGCCTAACGGCGGCCACATCTATCTGCGCGGCGAGGAAATCACCAAAGATCCCGTTTACAAGCGTGCCAGAAAAGGTATCGGTTATTTGGCGCAGGAGGCTTCGGTGTTTCGCAAGATGTCGGTGGAGGACAACATTGCCTCCGTGCTGGAAATGACGGGTAAGCCCCGTGAGTATCAGCGCGAAAAGCTGGAGAGCCTCATCGACGAGTTTCGCCTGCAGAAGGTGCGCAAAAATCTCGGCGACCAGCTCTCCGGCGGCGAACGCCGTCGCACGGAGATTGCCCGCTGCCTGGCCATCGATCCCCTCTTTATCATGCTCGACGAGCCTTTCGCCGGTGTGGACCCCATCGCCGTGGAGGACATCCAGTATATTGTGTGGAAACTCAAGCAGAAGAACATCGGCGTGCTCATCACCGACCACAACGTGGAGGAGACGCTCTGCATCACCGACCGTGCCTATCTGCTCTTCGAGGGTCAGATCCTCTTCCACGGCACGCCGGAGGAGTTGGCCGTGAATCCCGTGGTGCTCGACAAATATCTCACGCGCAGCTTCAAGCTCCGCCTGAAGGACTTCCAGAAGATGGACCGCGAGCGTTCAGGCACCGGGACGGAAGAGAAGCAAAACGAAAACGAAAATAAAAAATTGTAAAATCATACAAACGACAATGGAAATCAAATTTGAAAACATCGACAAGGTGAACGGCCTTGTGACCGTCACACTGAAAGAAGAAGACTACAAGGAAAAAGTGGAAAAGGGACTGAAGGACCTCCGCAAGAAGGCCTCTTTGCCCGGCTTCCGCCCCGGCCAGGTGCCCCTGTCGCTGGTGCAGAAGCGTTTCGGTCTGGAAGTGAAGGCCGAGGAGGTGAACAAACTCCTGGGTGCCGAGCTCTACAAATACATCCGCGAGCAGAAAATCAACATCCTGGGCGAGCCGCTCCCCAACGAGGACAAGCAGCCCAAGATCGACTTCGAGAACAGCACGGAATACACCTTCGTCTTTGACGTCGCTTTGGCCCCCGAGATGGACGGCAAAATCAGCGACAAGGACAAGGTGCCCTACTACGAAATCAAGGTGACTGACGAACTCGTCGATCAGCAGCTCCAGGGCTACTGTCAGCGTGCCGGCAGCTACAACAAGGTGGAGGACTATCAGGACAAGGACATGGTGAAGGGTGTCATGACCGAGCTCGAAGGCGGTGTCCCCAAGGCCGGCGGCATCGAAGTGAAGGACGCAGTGATGCTCCCTGGCTACTTCAAGAGCGACGACGAGAAGAAGAAGTTCGACGGCGCCAAGGTGGGTGACGTGCTGACGTTCAACCCCTCCGTGGCCTACAACGGCAGCGAGGTGGAGCTCTCCAGCCTGCTGAAGAT
>CADAVI010000134.1 GCA_902791295.1 uncultured Bacteroidales bacterium
CAGAGGCAGTCCGTAGAGCAGCGCCAGAAAACACAGCACGGTGTTGAGCACACTGATGCGGGCGAAGTCGGCCGCCGGACGGAAGTGGCTCACGCGCTCCTCTCTGGGCGGATAATAGACGTCGACGGGCACGGGGACGATCTTCACCCCGTGCCAAGAGGAGAAGACGAGCAGCTCGAGTTCGGCTTCGTAGCGCGAGGTGAGCAGCGAGAGCCCGCAGAGCTTCTGGATGGGATAGAGCCGGAAGCCCGTCTGTGTGTCGGGCAGGGGATGCAGAGTCTGCACCGCAAACCAGAAATTGGAAAACCTGTTGGCAAACAGACTGCCTCCCGAGGCGTCGATGCCCGAGAGATCGCGACTGCCCACGATGAGGGCTCCGGGATGTGCGATGTTGGCCTCCACGAGCCGGGCGATTTCTTTGGGGTAATGCTGCCCGTCGGCGTCGAGCGTGACGGCATAGGCGAAGCCCATCTCCAGCGCTTTGGCAAATCCGCGTTTCAGCGCATAGCCTTTGCCTCTGTTGCGGGAATAATCCACGAGGGTGATGCCGGTCATGGCTCTGAGGATGTCGCCCGTAGCGTCAGTCGAACCGTCGTTCACCACGATGACGTCGTCGCACAGCTCCAGTGTGGCCTCAACCACAGCAGCGATGGTGCCGCCGTTGTTGTAGGTCGGAATCACGACGCAGATGCCGCGCTCGCTCATGGTTTGCTTCAGGTCTTCCATCGGGCTCATACGGCGGGGCTGTGGATGAGTGACATTTTGGCCATAACGCGGCTTTCGTACTCCACCCGTACGGAGGAGCGTATGAGGCCATCCGCATCTGCCGGATCCGGGCTTACGGTGAAGCGGACGGAGGGTGTTATCACAGGCGAGACCGGGGAGAGAAACTTCACGTTGACGGCCTTCTTCAGCTGCAACTTCCGGCCGAGACATTCTTCCAGCAGTTCTCCCGCCATCTGCACCAGACAGACGCCCGGCGTGACGGGCTCTCCGGGGAAATGTGCCCCGTAGATTTCGTGCTCAGCATTCAGATTCAGCGAGAAGCGTGTCATCTCGCCCTCGTGCTCCATGTCGGTTATGGTGTACAGTTTATTCTTCAGTGTCATGGGGATGCGGTGTGTCGAGGCTGTCGGCCATCGGGGTGAAGCGGTAGAGGATATGGCGACGCTCGTTGCGGTATTCTCCCTCTCCGGCGTTCATGGACTTGAGGAGCCGGCGCAGATCTGACCGAAGCGTGCGGCGGATATACCAGCGGTCCATCATCTTCATCACAGAGAGCAGGCGCACGCGGTCTTTCCGCCGGTCGTAGACGAAGTCCATAGCGCTGACGCCGAACTCGTTGAAGATGCTGCCCCGCAGCGTGTCCCCTTCGCAGCGCATGATACAGACGCCGCTGAGATAGCCGCGTGGCAGTTCGATATAGGCGTCGTAGCGGGCCGCCTCTCCCGAGGGGGAGGGCAGCAGCGACTGGGCTTTCAGCGACAGCGTCGTAGAGAGCAGCAGGCTAACGCACCAGGAAAAGATCGTCAGAGAGCGTTTCATTCAGATGTATGTTGTTCAACTCGATGACGGTTCGGTCGTCGTTCTTCTCGGTCAGCTCCACCCGGGTCACGCAGGAAGATTTCCGGTCGAAATGCAGTGTGATCAGGCGGAACATCTGCTTCATGTTCTTGCGCTGGGGCGTCAGCGTGGCGACATACTCTGTGGCAGTGGCTTTGAGGCTGCTTTTGAAGTTCTTGTCGTCCAGACAGTTGCCCACCACGCTGCTCAGCATGATCTGCACGATCTCGCGAAACATCCTGTTCTGGTCGACGTCGATAATGTCGCTCCTGTTTTTGTTCTTGAGCAGCACTTCATTGCCGTTGAGGATGAAGACGTAGGTGTAGGGCGAGGTGTATTCCCATCTGAGGCGGTCGCTTTTTTTGTAGCACATGCGGCCCTTCGACACCATTTTGTCTTTGAGCATGCTGAGTTGTTTCGTCTGCACGAAGTCGCACGAGAGTGCGTTGATGCGGGCCGTCGCTTCGTTGAGCCGGCGGCGTATGGAGGCCTCGTCGGTGTTTTGTGCCTGAGTCAAAAGCAGTGAGGCCAGCAGACAGCAGAGGGTCAGGATCGTTCGTTTCATCATCTTGCTATTAAGGCGCATCCCAGGACGATGCAGGCCACGCCGCACCATTTCTGCAGGGACACTTCTTCGTGAAAAAACAGGATGGCCGCCACCATACCGAAGACGTAGCTCATGCTGGCCATCGGATAGGCGGTGCTGAAGGGGAAGTGCCTGAGAATATACATCCACACCAGTGAGGCCGAGCCGAACAGCATGCCGCAGGCGGCCAGTTGCCAGTTGAGCGCCAGCGCCGCGAAGAAGTCTTTGCTCCAGGCGAAGGGCGGCATCTTGGCCAGCGCGAATTTCAGAAACACCTGTCCGCTGCAGAGCAGCAGGCTTTGCATCACGGCGAAAGGAATTATTCTCCACATGTCAGTACCATTGCTATTGAGTGTAACGGCTTTAA
>CADAVI010000135.1 GCA_902791295.1 uncultured Bacteroidales bacterium
GGTCTTATACTGCTCGCCTGCGTAAACATACAGGTAAGGGATGTGGTGGTTAGGCTCGTTGCCCTGGGCATACTGTCCCACAAGGCCGTCCACATCTGGCGGCGCTCCCGCACCGAGGTCGCCCTGGGCCACAAACAGCTCATCGAGGTTCTTGACAAAAGGCCCGTCACCTCCGTGGGCGGCGATGAGCCCCTCCGGGTCCTGTGGCACCATAAAGGTATATTGCCAGCCGTTGCCCTCGGTAAAGTCGCCCACGCCATCGCGGTGATTGGCCAGGAACGGGTTGTAGGGCTCATACCAGCTGCCGTCCGCCATCTTGGGGTGTATCTTCTCTATTTTCCTGTCGAAGAGTATCTGATAAGCGTTGCTCCTCTTGAGGAAAGTGCTGTAGATATCGCTCTTGCCGAGTTTCTTTGCCATCAGGGCAATGCCACGGTCGTCGGCCGCATACTCCAGGTTGATGGATGTGGCCTCGCGCTTCTTGTCAGCCGGGATATAGCCGTACTTCATGAATTCAGGCACACCGTTCTGCTTGGGGTTGGTAGCCGTCGACACCATGTAGCGCAAGGCGCGGCCGGCGTCAAAACCGTTGAAGCCCTTGAGACAGGCATCAGCTATGACAGGCACTGAGCTGTAGCCCGGCATGCAGTTGGTCTCGCCCGACATAAGGGGCCAGATGGGCAGCTTGCCGTTCTGGTCGTAGATGCTGAGCATGGAATTGACCTCGTCGTCAATCATCTCAGGCTTCAGCACGGTCATCAGCGGCTGCAGGGTGCGGTAGGTGTCCCAGAGTGAGAAGATGGTGTAGTTGGTGAACTTGTTGTTGCGGTAAATCTTGTCGTCCATGCCGCGGAAATCGCCGTTCACGTCGCAGTAGAGCGCCGGAGCGATGAACATGTGGTAAAGGGCTGTGTAGAAGATTTTCTTCTGGGTCTCTGTACCAGAGATGTCCACCACGCCCAGTTCCTTGTTCCACTGGTCAACGGCAGCCTGATGTGTGGCATTGAAATCCCATCCGGGCAGCTCTTTCTCCAGGTTCATCCTGGCGTTGGTGCAGCTCACGGACGATGTCGCCACCTTGACGAGCACGTCGCGGTCGGTATCGGCAAATGTCACCACGCCCTTTGCATCGCGGCACTGCACCTCGTCGCTGCCCATGTAGTCGTTGTCGGAATACACCTCCAGGCTCCTGATGGGCTTGCTGAATGTGGCATAGAAGAAGATTTTGTGCTGCGGGGCCCAGCCATGGCAGAAGCGGTAGCCCTCGATGGTCCGGTCGTCAATGCGGCGGATATAGGTCTCATAGCTCCTCGTGCTAATGCTGGTCTTCAAGTCGATGAGCAGCCGTGGCGTTGCCGTGCCGGTGTAGGTGTAGTGGTGGAAGCCGACGCGCGGGGTGGCAGTGAGCTCCACGTTCACGCCGTTGTCGAGCCTGACGCTGTAATATCCGGTGCCCACTTTCTCGTTCTCGTGACGGTAGTAGGACGATGCAGCATCGGTGATGTCACGCTGTGTTCCCTGTGACGTGCGCACCTTGCCGGTATAAGGCATAAGGCTGATGTCACCCAGGTCAGCGCAGCCCGTGCCGCTAAGATGGTTATGGCTGAAGCCCACAACGATGGAGTCGCTGTAATGGTAGCCTGATGACCAGTCCCATCCCTTATAGATATTCATCGGGCCGAGCTGCACCTGTCCGAAAGGCACGCTGGCACCCACAAAGACGTGACCATGACCGCCGGAGCCGATGTATGGGTCCACATACGACGTGTAGTTGATGGCATTGGCCGATACGATTCCTCCGGCAAGGCACAATGCTGTGACAATAGATTTAATAAAATGCTTCATAATATTTAACATTTACTTTTTCTCATTATAGACACCCAGCTCGGCTATCGACACCGGCGTGGGCTGACCACTGAACGACACGCGTACGGCGTCGCCCCAGACGGTCGGAAAACGAAGAATGTGAACACGCCCGGACGGGGTCTGTGGGTCAGGCCAGTCGGCATCCAGGAAAGTGGGCATGTTGAAATGGATGAACATGCCGAAGCGCAGGTCAACGAAATCCTGCTGCAGCCCGTGCAGGCTCCGTGCCGCTGTGGCCTCGCCGCTGCTCCCGGAAGAGCCGGCAACGCCCTGGGAGGGGCGGGCGGCTGAGGCCAGCGTAATCAGCAGGAGGCCTGACAAAAACGTAACTTTTCTCATAGTCTACATTATATTTTGATTGATAACTTATCTTATGTGCTTCTTTCGATAAAAATAGGCATTTTATAGATGAAAACCAAATATTTCTTTTAATTTGTCGCAAATTATTAATAACTTTGAACCATTAAAGCTTACCATCATGAACCAGCTTCGCATTTTTCTCGTCATCCT
>CADAVI010000136.1 GCA_902791295.1 uncultured Bacteroidales bacterium
CACTATTTTCGCGCCAAAGATACAAAATTTTCCTTTACCCGCAACTTTTCTGCGCCGTTTTTTCCCCAAAAAAACAATCGGGGCCCCTCGACAGGGCCTCTCTGCATTTTGTGTCTGAAACGAACGGACACAATTAAAGCTTGTCCGCTCCTCCGTCGCGAATGGGGATTCGCTCCCCTTCGTGGGGCCGCAGCCACATTCAGTGGCCGCTCTAAAGTCCCCAGTCGCCGTTGACGCTTCTCAGGACGGCCCGACGGGCGTGAGCCCCATTTCGGCGGCCTTCTCCAGCATGAAGCGGAAGGCGGCTTCGTGGGTGTTGGGTATCTTGGAATCCCAGATGGCGTCCTTCACCGCCTGCTTCAGATCGCCCACGGGGCGCGAAGGAGGCAGGCCAAACGTCGCCATGATTTCCTCGCCGGAGATGGGGTTCTGCCAGGTGCGGTAGTCGTCGCGCGCCGCCAGGTCGGCAATCTTCTCCCTCACGAGCTGGAAGTTCTCCAGGAAGCGCGCCTTCTTCTCGCGGTTTTTCGAGGTGACATCAGCCTCGCAGAGCAGCATGAGATCGTCGATATCCTCTCCCGCCTCAAAGAGCAATTTGCGCACGGCGTGGTCGGTGACCTCATCGTCGGCAATGGCGATGGGACGCATGTGCAGCCCCACCAGTTTCTCCACATAGTGCATGCGCTCGTCCATCGGCAGTTTGAGCCGGCGGAAGATGCCCTGCACCATGCGCTGCCCGATGAGGTTGTGGTTGTGGAAAGTCCACCCCGCGGAGGCATCCCAGCGTTTGCTGCGCGGCTTGCCTATGTCGTGGAGCAGCGCCGCCCAGCGCAGGAAGAGCGAAGACGTATTGCGGGAAATGTTGTCCAAGACCTCGAGCGTGTGGTAGAAGTTGTCCTTATGAGCCCGCCCGTTGCGCGTCTCGATGCCGCGCATGGCGGCCAGTTCGGGGAAGATGAGTTCCAGCAGGCCGCACTGCTCCAACAGCACGAAACCGATGGAGGGCACGGGAGAAAGAATGATTTTGTTGAGCTCGTCGATGATGCGCTCCCCCGAGATAATCCCGATGCGCTCCGCCATGCGGCGCAGCCCCTCGAAGGTCTCCTCCTCAATCTGAAAGTTGAGTTGCGTAGCAAAACGCACGCAGCGCATCATGCGCAGCGGGTCGTCGGAGAAGGTGATGTCGGGGTCGAGGGGCGTGGCGATGATGCCGTCCTCGAGGTCGTAGAGCCCGTCGTACATATCCACCAGACGTCCGTAGCGCTCCCGGCCGTCGGCGTCGGGCGTGTGGTTGAGGCAGATGGCGAGGGCGTTGACGGTGAAGTCGCGCCGGCTGATGTCGTCCTCCAGCGTGCCGTCTTCCACGACGGGCTTGCGCGAGTCGTGGGAATAGCTCTCGCGGCGTGCTCCGACAAACTCCACCTCCGTCTCCCCGCCGTCGTGGTGCCATTTCACCTGCGCCGTGCCGAAGTTGCGGAACACGGAGAGCGTGGCGCCGCGTCCGAGTGTCTTCTTCAGGGCTTTGGCCACTTCGATGCCGCTGCCCACCACGACCACGTCGATGTCCTTGGAGGGGCGCTCCAGGAAAAGGTCGCGCACGTAGCCGCCCACGACGTAGCAGTCCACCCCGAGCCCGTCGGCCGCACGGCCTATGGCCTCGAAGAGGGGCCGGTGCTCCGGGCGCAGCAATTCGCCGCACAGTGTGCCGTCGCTATAGTCGGAGAGGCGAATCACTTGGTCAGGTCTTCTGAAAGTTTGCGCTGAAAAAATTTCACCTTCATGTCGAGGCGTTTGAATTCCTCGTTGTGGGCGCGCTCCTCTTCCGCCGTCATGCCTGCGGGCACTTTGCGCAGGGCGTTGAGCGAGTCCGTGGCGGCCTGCAGCTCGATGCTGTCGAGCACAAGGATGCCCTGACGGCGAGCCTCGATGGCCTCGGGGAAGCGCCGGCGCATGGCGAAGATGGTGTCGCGCGCCACGTCATAGCGGCGCAGCGCCATCGCGTTGCGCGCCTTGTCGAGATAGTTGTAGGCCTCACTCCGTTCCGGGCAACATCCCGAGAGCGTCAGCAATGCAGAAAGCAAAAGAAAACAAATCAGATGTCTCATGAGAACAGAGGAAGAATAAATCGAACAATGTCGTTGCCGAAGGCCAGACACATCAGGGCGATGATGAAGCCCAGGCCGATGCGCTCAATCCACAGCATGGCCGTCTCCGAGGGCTCGTGGCCCGTGATTCCTTCATAGAAGAGCAGGGCGATGTGGCCGCCGTCGAGACCGGGGATGGGCAGGATGTTCATCACGGCCAGGATGATGGAGAGGAAGGCGGTGATGTTCCAGAAGCGCAGCCAGTTCCA
>CADAVI010000137.1 GCA_902791295.1 uncultured Bacteroidales bacterium
TCGAAGAGTATGTGGACGAGCACATCCTGCCCGAACAGACGCAGCCGCAGCTCGACGTCGACGCCATGCTGGACTTTAAGGACATCAGCCGTCGCCTCTTCAACGAGTTGCGCCGCTTCGAGCCCTTCGGCCCCAACAACACGAAGCCTGTCTTCTGCACCCGCCGCGTCTACGACTACGGCACGAGCAAGGTGGTCGGACGCAATCAGGAGCACATCAAGCTCGAGCTTGTGGACAACAGGAGCAACAACGTGATGAGCGGCATCGCCTTCGGACAGAGCGCATTGGCGCGCTACATCAAGACCAAACGCGCCTTCGACATCGTCTACACCGTCGAGGAGAACACCCACAAGCACGGAGAGATACAGCTGCAGATTGAAGACATCTCGCTGATGGACGAATGAACCGATACCAGGACATTCTGCACCGCTACTTCGGCTACTCCGACTTTCGGGGCATCCAGAGAGAGATCATCGAGAGCATCGGCAGCGGACGCGACACGCTGGGACTGATGCCTACGGGCGGCGGCAAGAGCATTGCTTTTCAGGTACCGGCATTGGCCCAAGAGGGCATCTGCATTGTCGTCACGCCGCTCATCGCCCTGATGAAGGACCAGCTGAAGCATCTGCGCGAACGCGGCATCAAAGCCGCCTGCATCTATGCGGAAATGAAGCGCGAGGACATCATCGTCACGCTGGAGAACTGCATTTTCGGCAACTACAAATTTCTCTACGTCTCGCCCGAACGCCTCTCCTCCGAGCTCTTTCTCTCCAAACTGCGTCACATGAACGTGTCGTTCATCACCATCGACGAGGCACACTGCATCTCCCAATGGGGCCATGATTTCCGCCCCTCCTATCTGGAGATCAAGAACATACGCAAGGAGAAGCCGGGAGTGCCCATTCTCGCCCTTACGGCGTCGGCCACATTGGAGGTGGTGCACGACATACAGCACCAACTGGATTTCCGCGAAGAGAACGTCATCCGCATGAGCTTCCACCGTCCTAATCTCATTTACACGGTGGAGCGTCACGATGTCAGCACGCTGGGCATGCTGCAGGTGCTGGAGCGATGGCCGGGTTCGTGCATCATCTACACGCGCAACCGCAAGAACTGTATGGAGACGGCACGCATGCTTCATCAACTGGGTCATCGCGTCACCTACTTTCATGCCGGACTCTCCGACAGCGAGAAGGACGAGCGCCAGAAGGCCTGGAGCGCCAACAATCTGCGCATCATGGTGGCTACCAACGCTTTCGGCATGGGCATCGACAAGCCCGACGTGCGTCTGGTGATACACCTTGACCCGCCCGACAGCCTGGAGGCCTATTTCCAGGAAGCCGGTCGCGCCGGACGCGACGGGCAGAAGGCCCACGCCGTCATCATCACCGAAGGCGACGACGCCCGCGTGATGCAGCGACGTCTGGAAACACGCTTTCCGGAGAAAGACTACGTCCGCGATGCCTATGAGAAACTCTGCTTCTTCCTTCAGGTGGCAGAGGGCGACGGGCAAGGCATGACGAGAGACTTTGACCTGATGGCGTTCTGCACGGCGTTTCATCTGCATTCACTTATGGCCGTCAGCGCGCTGGAGTTACTGTCCGCCGCCGGTTATCTGGACTTCCGTCTGGAGGAGAGTGCCGTCAGCAGAATCTACATTCCCGCCACACGCTCTGAACTCTATCACGCCATCACGGGAGAAGAGAACGAGAAGATTGTCACCAGCCTGCTGCGCAACAACATCGGCATCTTCTCACAATATTGTTGGCTCGACGAGTCGCTCATTGCCCGCGAAACGGGCTACACACAACATCAGGTGTATGAGTGTCTCATTCATCTCTCCCAACTCCACATCGTACACTACATTCCCAAGAAGCACTCCTCTCGAGTCACTTTCCTGCAGAACCGCGTGTTGAAGGAGAAGGTGGTACTTTCCCGTGAAATTTACGAAGAGCGTAAGGAGCGCTACAAGCGTCAGCTGAAGAGCATGCTGGACTATATTCAGAATGAAGAGATGTGCAAATCTCGCCAGTTGCTCCGCTTCTTTGGCGAAGATTTCAAGCAGGACTGCGGGGAATGCAGCAGCTGCTTGAGGAAGAAAGCATAATGAATTTAAGAACGGCGGCTACCTATATACCTCCGTCGCCGTAAAACCAAAAAAGCCTCCACATCTTTCGATGCAGAGGCTTCTTTTGTAAAACGGCGGCTACCTACTCTCCCACGGGTGTGCAGTACCATCGGCGCGGGCGGGCTTAACTTCTCTGTTCGGAATGGGAAGAGGTGGAACCC
>CADAVI010000138.1 GCA_902791295.1 uncultured Bacteroidales bacterium
GCCTTGGTCAGGCGGTAGTTTTTGCCCTTGTAGGCGATGTAAGGGCCGTAGCGTCCGTTCATCACCTCCATCTCGGGTTCTTCTTCGAAGTGCTTGAGGTGGCGTTTTTCGTCGGCCTGCTTCTTCTCCTCGATCAAAGCGACGGCTTCATTGAAGCTGAAGTTCATAGGGTCGCTGCCCTTGGGCAGTGAGACATATTGTTTGCCGTATTGCACGTAGGGGCCGTAGCGTCCGCTGCCCAGCATGACGGTCTGACCTTCGTACTCGCCCAGCGTGCGGGGCAGTTTGAAGAGCTCCAGGGCGTCTTCCAGCGTGAGGGTCTCCATGCTCTGCCCGCGTCCCAACTGTGCGAAGCGGGGCTTCTTGTCGCTCTCTGCGCTGCCGATTTGCACCACGGGGCCGAAGCGTCCGATCTTCACCATGACGGGCTCGCCGGTAGCAGGGTCTTTGCCGAGCACCTTTTCGCCCACTTTGTGTTCGGTGTGGGTGTGGAGCGTCTCTTCCACCAGGGGGTTGAAGTCCTTGTAGAAGCTCTTGATGAGGCCGTCCCACTTCTTCTTGCCGGAGGCCACATCGTCGAAGCCCTTCTCCACCTGTGCCGTGAAGTTGTAGTCCATGATCTGGGGGAAGTTCTCCATGAGGTAGTCGTTGACGACGATACCGATGTCGGTGGGCATCAGTTTGTTTTTCTCGGCGCCGATGACAATCTTCTTCTGGGCACGGGTGATTTTCTCGCCCTTGAGGGTGAGGATGGCGTAGGGCTTTTCTTCGCCCTTTTTGTCGCCGCGCTGCACATATTCGCGCTGCTGTATGGTGGTGATGGTGGTGGCGTAGGTGGAGGGGCGTCCGATGCCCAGCTCTTCGAGCTTCTTCACCAGCGAGGCTTCGTTGTAGCGCAGCGGGCCGGTGGCGTATTTCTCGGTGGCAACCACAGTGATGCGCTGCAACTCTTCGCCCACGCGCATGGCGGGCAGCATGCCTTCGCTCTCGCTTTCGCTCTGTTCGTCCACGGTGGCGTGGTACACCTTCATGAAGCCGTCGAAGGTCATTACTTCGCCCTGAGCCTGGAAAGTGCTGTTGCCGCCGTCCACGGTGACAACGGTCTTCTCGACTTCGGCATCTGCCATCTGCGAGGCGATGGTGCGCTTCCAAATGAGGTCATAGAGGCGCTTCTCCTGATTGGTGCCGTCGATGGCGGTGCGCTCCATGTAGGTGGGGCGGATGGCTTCGTGGGCCTCCTGGGCGCCTTTCGAGGAAGTGTGGTATTGGCGCGTCTTGCTGTATTTGGCGCCCATTTCTTCGGTGATGTATTGCTTTGAGGCAGCCAGACAGAGGGCGCTCAGGTTGACGGAGTCGGTACGCATGTAGGTGATGAGACCGTTTTCGTAAAGCCTCTGGGCCACCGTCATGGTCTGCGACACCGTCATGCCCAGCTTATGGGCGGCTTCCTGCTGCAGTGTGCTGGTGGTGAAGGGAGGCGCCGGAGTGCGCTTGGTGGGCTTCTTCTGGATGTCGGTCACGGTGAAGCGGGCGCCCTGCAGCTGCTGGAGCAATGCGTCGGCTTCTTCTTCGGTGCGCACGCGCTGCACCAGTTCGGCAGGCACGCTCTCGCCCTTGGCGGTTTGCAACTGTGCCACCACGCGCCAGTAGCTCTCGCTCTTGAAGGCCTGTACCTCGCGCTCCTTTTCCACCACGAGGCGCACGGCTACGCTCTGCACGCGTCCGGCAGAGAGCGCGGGCTTGACTTTGCGCCAGAGGATGGGGCTCAGCTTGAAGCCCACGATGCGGTCGAGCACGCGGCGTGCCTGCTGTGCAGCCACCAGACTCATGTCGATGGTGCGCGGGTGCTGGATAGCTTCGAGGATAGCGTTCTTGGTGATTTCGTGGAAGACGATGCGCTTGGTCTCGTCGCTCAGTCCGAGCACCTCTTTCAGGTGCCACGAGATGGCCTCTCCTTCGCGGTCTTCATCGGAGGCAAGCCACACGGTCTGGGCGTTCTTGGCCAGCTTGCGCAGTTCGCTCACCACGTGCTCCTTGTCTTCGGGGATTTCGTATTCCGGCTCGAAGGTGTTTTCGTTGATGCTGAATGATTTCTTTTTGAGGTCACGGATGTGGCCGTAGGAAGACTTCACCGTATAGTCCGATCCGAGAAACTTCTCAATGGTCTTGGCTTTGGCGGGAGACTCCACTATGACGAGGTTCTTGTTCATCTCATTTTTGATTTGCGGCTGCAAAGGTATGACAAAA
>CADAVI010000139.1 GCA_902791295.1 uncultured Bacteroidales bacterium
CACCTGGGTGATGTAGGGCATGAGGTTGTTGGGGATGCCGTTGGGGTTCTCGCCGATGGTGCCGCTCTTGTGGGCGCCGATGGGGTTGAAGTAGCGCAGCAGGCACACGTTCCATTCGGGGTCGGCCTTCTGCACGTCCATCAGCACCTCTTCGAGCATCGACTTGGTTTGGCCGTAGGGATTGGTGCAGTGGCCCTTGGGGCACTCCTCGGTGATGGGGATGACGGCGGGGTCGCCATAGACGGTGGCCGAAGAGGAGAAGATGATGTTCTTGCAGCCGTTCCTGCGCATCACGTCGAGCAGGCAGAAAGTGCCGTTCATGTTGTTCTCGTAGTATTCCAGAGGCTTGGCGCAGCTCTCGCCGACAGCCTTGAGGCCGGCGAAGTGGATGCAGGCGTCAAACTTGTGCTCGTCGAACACCTTCTGCAGCCCCTCCTTGTCGCGGATGTCCACCTGATAGAAAGGCACGCTCTTGCCGATGATTTTCTCCACGCGGGGAAGACACTTGGGTGAGGCGTTGTAGAGATTGTCCACCACGACGGCTTCATGGCCGGCGGCAGAGAGTTCGATGAGGGTGTGGCTTCCGATGAAGCCTGCACCCCCGGTGAGTAGGATTTTCATTGTTGTAGCGTATTATTATTGATGGTTTTTTGAGTTTTTGCGTGACAAATATAAACAAAAAGCGGGAAAAGACAAAACTTTTTATTAATTTTGCGCCCGAATCAGTGTATTTTGTATGATGAAAAAGACACTTACAGCCATTGTGGCACTCCTCCTGCCGTTTTTCGCCGCCGATGCACAGCAGTATCAGAAGCAGCGCGAGCAGCAGGTGAAAGAGAATGTGCCCCTCAGCACGTTCAGGGAGGCGCAGAAGATACTTTTCAACTTCGACTGGCGTTTCAACCACGCCGAGGGCAGCCCCGAGGTGGGCTACGACGATTCCGCCTGGCGCAAGCTCGACCTGCCCCACGACTTCCAGTTTGAGTTGCCCTGGGAAGAAAGCGCCGGCGGCGCACGCGGCTTCAAGCCGATGGGCGAGGGCTGGTATCGCAAGACCTTCAAGGCCGACTCGCTGTGGATGGGCAAGGAGGTGCTGCTCGACTTCGGCGGCATCATGTACTACGGCGACGTGTGGATGAACGGCCGGAAGGTCGGTTCGACGGAATACGGCTACTGCGGCTTCGAATGCGACGTGACCGAGGCGCTGCGCTACGACACGCTCAACGTGGTGGCCGTCTGTGCCTCGACGGGCAAGAAGAACGGTTCGCGCTGGTACACCGGCGGCGGCCTCTTCCGCGACGTCTTCCTCAAGGTGCAGAACCCCACGCATATCGCCCGCCACGGACTCTATGTGCACACCCCGAAGGTGAGCCCCGAAGAGGCCACCGTGCAGGTTGAGGTGGAGGTGACGGGCTTCCGCAGGCACAACATCGAGGTGGTGACGACGCTCTTCACGGCCGACGGTCGCCAGATTGTCAGCGTGCGCGACACGATGAACCAGCTCACCAAGCACACCACCGACGAGCTGAAGATGATGCCCATGACGGTGCTGGAGCCCAAGCTCTGGAGCCCCGAGACGCCCTATCTCTACCGCTGCCGCGCCGACATCTTTGACAACGGCATCCTGGTGGATCAGCAGGAGACCGAGTTCGGCATCCGCTCCATCGAATACGGCACCGACTTCGGCTTCAAACTCAACGGCAGGAAGGTGTTCCTCAAGGGCATCGCCAACCACCACGACCTGGGCGCCGTGGGTGTGGCCGCCTTCGACGACGCCATCGAGCGCCAGATGCGCCAACTGAAGGCCTTCGGCTTCAACGCCATACGCTGCTCCCACAATCCCTACAGCGAGAACTTCACCAAGATTGCCGACCGCGTGGGTATGCTCGTGGTGGACGAGCTCATCGACAAGTGGAGCGACAACGACTACTGGGGCGGGCGCAAGCCCTTCTCGATGCTCTGGCCGGAGCTCATCAAGGAGTGGGTCAAGCGCGACCGCAACAGCCCCTCCGTGATTCTCTGGAGCCTGGGCAACGAGTTGCAGACGCGCAAGGACTGGTCGGGCTACGACACCAACGACTGGGGCATCACCACCTACAAAATCTTCGACGTGATGACGAAGCGCTACGACGCCACGCGCCCCACCACCGTGGCGCAGTTCCCCGCCCGTGCCGGCGGCATCCGCGAGGAGAAGGAGTTCAAGACCTACCACGTGGC
>CADAVI010000140.1 GCA_902791295.1 uncultured Bacteroidales bacterium
GAGCGCGTCAGCGCCCCGGTGCGCCGTCAGCTTATTGATGAAATTAACTGGAACGACCGCCTTATCGGCATTTTGGGTTTCAGAGGTGTAGGTAAGACCACGTTGTTGCTCCAATACGCTCGGGAGAACTTCTCCCTGAGGGAGCGCAAGTGTCTCTACATCAACATGAACAACTTTTTCTTCCAGAACAATGATTTGGTGGAGTTCGCTGCTGAGTTCCTGAAGAGCGGCGGTCACACGCTGCTCATTGATCAGGTCTATAAACAGACGGGCTGGAGTCACATGCTCCGTGAAATCTACGAGAGATTCCCCAAACTCCACGTGGTCTTTGCCGGCAGCAGTGTGATGCCGACGGACAAGGCGAACCCCGATCTCGACGGGGTGGCCAAGTGCTACACACTGAAGGGCTTTTCCCTGCGCGAGTATCTCAACCTGAAGGTGGGGCTCGATTTGAAGTCCTACAACATCCGCGAGGTGCAGAACCGTCACGAGCGCATTGCCCAGGAAATTATGGAGCAGGTGAATCCCCTGGAGCACATCCGTGGCTATCTGCACCACGGCTACTATCCTTTCTTCCTGGAGCAGGGCAACTTCACCGAGCGTCTGCACCGTCTGATGAACCTGATGATTGAGGTGGACATCCTGCATCTCAATCAGATAGAACTCAAATATCTCGACCGCCTCAAGAAGCTGTTCTACATCCTGGCCACCGGCGACACCGGTGCGCCCAACGTGTCGCAGTTGGCGGTTGACGTGAGCACTTCGCGCGCCACGGTGATGAACTATATCAAGTATCTCACCGACGCCGGGCTGCTGAACCTCATCTACCGCAAGGGCGAAGACTTCCCCAAGAAGCCGGCCCGCACGCTTCTGAGCAACACCAACCTGATGTATGCCGTCTGCTGCGGCAAGCCCGACACGCAGTTCCTTATAGAGACCTTCTTCCAGAATGCCCTTTGGGGCATCCACGATGTGAAGGCGGGCGACCGTTCGTGCACCTTCCTCGTGGACGACGACCAGCGTTTCCGCATCGTGGCCGAAGAGCCCCGGCGCCGCGCCTCCGAGGTGATTTACGTGCGCAGCGATATCGAGACGGGCCGCGACCAGGAAATTCCTCTTTGGCTCTACGGCTTCCTCTATTGATTTTCAGAAACAAGATACAATAAATTTCACTCAAACAAAACAATGGCAAAAGAAAAGAAATTTGTGACTTGGGACGGTAACACCTGCGCCGGACACGTAGCCTATATGTTTTCCGAGGTAGCTGCTATCTATCCCATCACTCCCTCTTCGCCCATGGCTGAGCACGTGGACGAATGGGCTGCTCAGGGCCGTAAGAACCTCTTCGGCGACACCGTAATGGTACAGGAAATGCAGAGCGAGGCCGGCGCCGCCGGTGCCGTGCACGGTTCATTGCAGGCCGGTGCACTCACCACCACCTTCACCGCCTCTCAGGGTCTCCTGCTGATGATTCCCAATATGTACAAGATTGCCGGCGAGCTGCTCCCCAGTGTCTTCCACGTGAGCGCCCGCACGGTGGCTTCCCATAGCCTTTGTATCTTCGGTGATCAGGGCGACGTGATGGCTTGCCGTCAGACTGGTTTCGCCATGCTGGCCGAGGGCAGCGTGCAGGAGGTGATGGATCTCTCCGCCGTGGCTCATCTGTCCGCTATTGAGGCCCGCGTGCCCTTCATCAATTTCTTCGACGGATTCCGCACTTCTCACGAGTATCAGAAGGTGGAACTGCTGGAGGAGGACGACGTGCGCGACCTTGTCAACCAGAAGGCGCTGAGCGAGTTCCGTGCCCGCGCCCTCTCTCCCGAGCATCCTCAGGCCAAGGGTATGGCCGAGAACCCCGAGACCTTCTTCGCCCACCGCGAGAGTTGCAACCGCTACTACGAGGCTGTGCCCGCCATCGTGGAGAAATACATGAAGGCCATCAGCGAGCGCACCGGTCGCGAATATAAGCTCTTCTCCTACTATGGCGCCGAGGACGCCGAGGAGGTGATTATCTTGATGGGTTCCGCCACCGAGGCTGCCCGCGAGGCTATCGACTACGCTGCCACTCAGGGCAAGAAGTACGGCATGATTTCCGTGCACCTCTATCGTCCCTTCAGCGTGAAGCACCTCATGGAGGTGATGCCCAAGACCTGCAAGCGCATCGCCGTGCTCGACCGCACCAAGGAGCCCGGCAGCAACGGCGAGATGCCCAAGACCTGCAAGCGCATCGCCGTGCTCGACCGCACCAAGGAGCCCGGCAGCAACGGCGAGCCTCTGTTGCTCGACGTCAAGGACGCCTTCTACGGCAAGGCTGATGCGCCCCTCATCGTAGGCGGCCGCTACGGCCTCGGTTCTGCCGATGTCACGCCCACCATGATTCTCAGCGTGTATGAGAACCTCGAGTTGCCTCAGCCCAAGGACCGCTTCACCGTGGGCATCGTGGACGACCTCACCATGACCTCTCTCCCCGCCAAGGAGGAGATGGCGCTCGGCGGCGAGGGCATCTTCGAGGCCAAGTTCTTCGGCCTGGGTGCCGACGGCACCGTGGGCGCCAACAAGAACTCCGTGAAGATTATCGGCGACAACACCGACAAGTATTGCCAGGCCTACTTCAGCTACGACTCCAAGAAGTCGGGCGGCTTCACCTGCTCTCACCTGCGCTTCGGCGACACGCCCATCCGCTCCACCTATCAGATTAAGACCCCCAACTTCGTCGCTTGCCACGTGCAGGCCTATCTGCACATGTACGACGTGACGAGAGGTTTGCGCGAGGGCGGTCAGTTCCTGCTGAACACCATCTTCGAGGGTGAGGAACTGGTGCACTTCCTGCCCAACAACGTGAAGAAATACTTCGCAGAGAAGAATATCACCGTATATTATATCAACGCCACCAAGATTGCCCAGGAGATCGGCCTCGGCAACCGCACGAACACCATCCTGCAGTCGGCCTTCTTCCGCATCACCGGCGTGATTCCCGTGGAGCTCGCTGTGGAGCAGATGAAGAAAGCCATCGTGAAGAGCTACGGCAAGAAGGGCGAGGACGTGGTCAACATGAACTTTGCCGCTGTCGATCGCGGCGGTGAGTACAAGACGCTGGCCGTGGATCCCGCCTGGAAGAATCTTCCCGACGACGAGGCCGTCGTGCGCGACGAGCCCGCCTACATCACCAATCTCGTGCGCGTCATCAACGCTCAGAACGGTGCCGACCTCCCCGTGAGCGCCTACAAGGGCATCGAGGACGGCGCCTGGGAGCAGGGCACTGCCGCCTACGAGAAGCGCGGTGTGGCCGCTTTCGTTCCCGAGTGGACGCCCGACAACTGTATCCAGTGTAACAAGTGTGCCTTC
>CADAVI010000141.1 GCA_902791295.1 uncultured Bacteroidales bacterium
GCGCGGCACCACCCTGCGCGAGAGCATCTTCAAGATACTCGACCGCCTGCATCCCAAGAAGATTGTGATGGTGTCGAGTTCGCCGCAGATACGCTATCCTGACTACTACGGCATCGACATGCCTTCTCTGGAGGAGTTTTGTGCCTTCCGCGCCGCCATAGCCCTCATTGAGGAGCGCGGTATGCAGCAACTGCTCCGCGATGTCGGTGAGGCCTGTCGCGCAGAGCTCCGCAAGCCCAAGGCCGGGCAGCGCAATTGCGTCTGTGCCCTCTACGAGCCCTTCAGCGTGGACGACATCAACCGCAAGATGGCGGAACTGTTGCGTCCCGCGGGCATGAAGGCGCCTGTGGAGTTTGTCTTCCAGACGATAGAGGGCCTCCACGCCGCCTGTCCGGACCATACGGGCGACTGGTACTTCACCGGCCGCTATCCCACGCCCGGCGGCAACAAACTGGTCAACGAGGCCTTTCTGAAATTTATTGAACATTGACCATTGACCATTGACGATTAATCCTTAACCATTAAGCCCTCACCCAAAGGGTTTCTGTCTCCCGGGGACGGGGAAACCGAGGGGGGTGTGAAGACTGTCGAAGCGGGGAGGGGGCTCCTAAAATCTAAACTGAATATGTGTGGAATCGTTGCACTGCTGAATGTAAAGAAGCCTGCGCAGACCCTGCGTCAGAAGGCTTTGTGTATGAGTCAGAAAATCCGTCACCGCGGTCCGGATTGGAGCGGCATCTATTGCGGCGCCACCGCTGTTTTGGCTCACGAGCGCCTGAGTATTGTCGATCCGGAGTCGGGCGGACAGCCCCTCTTTTCGCCTGACCGTCGTCAGGTGCTGGCCGTGAACGGCGAAATCTACAACCATCAGGATATCCGGCGCCGCCTGTCCAACCGCTATGAGTTTCAGACCGGGAGCGACTGTGAAGTCATCCTGGCGCTCTATCGCGAGAAGGGCATCAACTTTCTGGAGGACCTCAACGGCATCTTTGCCTTCGTCCTTTACGATGAGGAGCGCGATGCCTTCCTCATCGCCCGCGACCCTGTCGGCGTGATTCCGCTCTATATCGGCTACGACAGCGACGGCACGGTTTACGTAGCTTCCGAACTGAAGGCGTTAGAGGGCCAGTGCGAGCGCTATGAGCCCTTCCTGCCCGGCCACTACTATTGGAGTCTGGAGCCGGGTCTCAAGCGCTACTATCAGCGCGACTGGATGAGTTACGACGCCGTGAAGGACAACGCCGCCTCCGTCTCCGACCTGCACGACGCCCTGGAGGATGCGGTGCGCCGCCAGCTGATGTCCGACGTGCCCTATGGCGTGCTGCTCAGCGGCGGTCTGGACTCGTCGGTCATCTCCGCCATTGCCGAGCGCTTTTCGGAGCGCCGCATTGAGGACAACTCGCAGAGCCGTGCCTGGTGGCCCCGTCTTCACTCCTTTGCCGTCGGCCTGAAGGGCGCTCCCGACCTGGCCAAGGCGCGTATGGTGGCCGAGCATATCGGCACCGTCCACCACGAAATCAACTACACGGTGCAGGAGGGGCTCGACGCCTTGCGCGATGTGATATATTTCATCGAGACCTACGATGTCACCACCGTGCGGGCCTCCACGCCGATGTATCTCCTGGCCCGCGTGATACGCTCGATGGGCATCAAGATGGTGCTCTCCGGTGAGGGTGCCGACGAGGTCTTCGGCGGCTATCTCTATTTCCACAAAGCGCCCGACGCCCGGGCCTTCCATGAGGAGACGGTGCGCAAGCTCTCCAAGCTGTATCTCTACGACTGCCTGCGTGCCAACAAGAGTCTGGCCGCCTGGGGTGTGGAGGGGCGTGTGCCCTTCCTCGACAAGGCGTTTCTCGATGTGGCCATGCGCCTGAATCCGGAGGCCAAGATGTGTCCCGGCAAGGTGATTGAAAAGAAGATTGTTCGCGAGGCTTTCGCCGACCTCCTGCCCGAGTCGGTGGCCTGGCGTCAGAAGGAGCAGTTCAGCGACGGCGTGGGCTATTCGTGGATTGATTCCCTGAAGGCAATGACCTCCGAGGCCGTCAGCGACGAGGAGATGGCGCATGCCGCCGAGCGTTTCCCCATCAATCCGCCGCTCAACAAGGAGGAGTATTTCTACCGCAGCATCTTCGCCGAGCACTTCCCCAGCGACTCTGCCGCGCGCAGTGTGAACCAGGAGGCCAGCGTT
>CADAVI010000142.1 GCA_902791295.1 uncultured Bacteroidales bacterium
CAAACTGCCCGGAGCCCCCAAACGCAGCGGCATCTACATCCACAACGGAAGGAAACTCTATGTGAAATAAAACAAGCTCATCCATACGACTATGAAACCTTCTAAGTCACTACTTATCGCGGCGGCAGCGCTCACCCTCACGTGGGGCTGCTCAGGCGACGACGAGACCGCACCCCAGACAGAGGAGCAGCAAAGCGCTCAGAGTGTCTTCACCGCCACCGCGGAGAAGCCCTCGTGGACGGTGGATTGGAGCGGCGAGGCCGCCGCCCCCCAGTGGCAGGAACCCGCCGCCAACGCCTACGACTGCCGCATGAACCTTTATATCAGGCTCGACAAAGAGTTGGCGCTGCCGCATGAACCTTTATATCAGGCTCGACAAAGAGTTGGCGGCCTACTCCAGCGACGACGACCTCCTGTCGGTCTTCATGAAAGGGACGTGCCGCGCCGTCAGCGAACGCAATGCCCTGGATCGGGACGGCACCGTGGCCTTCCTGCCCAGCATCAAGGGCAGCAGCGAGGAGACGGGCGAGGCCATCACCCTCAACTACTACTGTGCCCGGCTCCGCCGGATGTTCATCATGGAGAACCTGCCCATCTACGAACCCAACGAAGGCTTTGAGGACGAATTCAACATCGTGCTCGACTTCATCAACGCCAACAGCAAGTACCCCTCTGTGACCTTCGTCACCGTCACCGTGCCCGACAATCCCGCGTATGACCAACTCAAGGACGACGCCGTCTATTTCTTCATCGACGGGGAGTGCCGCGGCGTGTGTCCCGCCAGCGCGACGAGGCAGGGCTTCTACGGCGCGGTCTATAGCTACAAGGACGGCGAACAGGCCGAGGTGCGCTACTACAGCGCCTCCCGCGGGGGCTACTACACCCTGCAGCAGCCCGTGACGCTCAACAACGCTGATCAGAAGATTCATTTTGAATATTAAAAAAACAGGAATACCCCAACATGAAGAAACTCTTTTTGATGCTTTCCGTCTTTGCGCTCGCTGCCTGCGGCGACGACCAGGAGGACCTCACCCCCACCCTGCCGGCCGCCACGGAGTCCCAACAGCAGCCGGCCGGCCCGGAGCCGCAGCGCCTGCTCACCGTCGAGGTGGGTGAAAATCCGATGCAGTCGGAGGACGGCGGAACCAAGACGGACGCCGCCACTACGACTGAAACGCTCAGTGGCTTCTCGATGAACTATGAGGACAATAAGTACGATTTTTCGAAGACCGGCGACACCTGGAGCACTGAAAAATGGCCCACTTCCGTCGGCCATGACGAGAAGATCGACTTCTATGCCTACAACTACGGCACGTACATCAGGAACGGCAGTGCCCCCTACGTTTCATTTACTCAGGAGGAAAGCGCATTCTCCCAAAAGGATTTGTTGGTGGCCACCCATAAGCAAATCTCATACAACGACAATGCCGGCAAGGTGTCGCTCCTCTTCGACCACGCCTGCGCCGCCGTGCAGTTCTACGTGTATAAGGAAGAGAGTACAACCTATGTTGTGAAGAGCATCGTGCTCTGGAAAGTCAAAAATACCGGCGAGTATCATTACAACAGCAGGAGTTGGTCCGAGGTGAGTGGCGAGGCCCACTACACGCTCACCGACGGTGACATCACACCTTCGTCCACTCCGGAGCTGCTGCCCTGCAAATGGATGTTCTTCATCCCGCAGGACAAAAGCGCCATCGACATAAAGGTGACCTACACCAAAGGCGGCGGAGCGGAAACAACCAAGACGCTCCACCTGACATCCGGCACGTGGGAAGCCGGACATCAGTACACCGTAAACATCAAAATAGGCAAATAAAGAGATGAAAAAGACATACGTAAGACCTGTATCGACAGCCATCAGCATCGCTCCTCGCGAGCATCTTTTGAACGACAGCGATAGACTCTACAGGGTGAACAAACTCGACGAGGGAGGGACGGAGACCGTGAGCGACACGGAGTGGTGAACACGATCGGGGTCTCTCATCGCGAGGGGCCCCGATGGTTTTTTTGCGAAAAAAACGGCGCGGAAAAGTTGCGGGTTGAAGTGATCTGCGTGGAGGTCCACCTTACGCATGCCGATGTCGAGGGTGACGGAGGTCAGGGCGCGCAAGAGTTCGCGATGCGGACGTGGCTCCAGTTGCGGCGGGGGCCAATCCCGCGCGCAGGCACACCTCGAAGATGAAGTCGTCGCTGGCGCGAAGGCCGAGCCATGTTTTGAGGATGTTGCGCACGCAGTAGCGGCGGTGCCCGCTCCGAGGCTTATGCCGCCCTCTGCCGCGAGTTTTATCTGTAGATGCCTCAGCGCAGGCGCTTCAGGTGGCAGAGAAGCAGCTTGCCTTCGCCGTCGCGCAGATGCATGCCGCCGCCCTCGCAGTAGCGGAAGTATTCGCATGAGGCGCATTCGTCCTTCTTCATCCACTCGCGGCGGCGGTAGGGTTGGAAGCGCGTCTCC
>CADAVI010000143.1 GCA_902791295.1 uncultured Bacteroidales bacterium
ATGGACTGCAAGATCGTGAACGGCGAGGTGTGCGCCAAAGGCCCCAACGTGATGCAGGGCTACTACAACAGACCCGAAGAAACCGCCCAAGTCATCGACAAAGACGGCTATCTGCACACCGGCGACCTGGGCCGTTTGGACGACTGCGGACGCCTCTATCTGACCGGACGCAGCAAGGAAATCATCGTGCTCTCCAACGGCAAGAACGTGCAGCCCAACGAAATCGAATACAAGCTGGAGAAATACGCCGAGCGCGTGAAGGAAGCCGCCGTCGTGCAGGACGGCGACATGCTGCGCGCCATCATTGTGCCCCAGGAAGCCTGGGCCGCCACGCTGACGGACGAAGAGGTTGAAGAGACACTGAAGCGCGAAGTGCTGGAGCCCTACAACCTCACGGTGACGAACTACAAGAAGTTGATGAGCCTCATGGTGTATCGCGGCGAACTGCCCCGCACCCGACTGGAGAAGCTGCAGCGCTTCAAGCTCAAAGACATCCTCGCCGGAGGCTCTTCGTCATCCCGCGAGGAGACCCCGAAAGCCGCAGTGAAGGAACCCGACTTTGAGGAATACCGCATCATCAAAAACTACATCGAAGAGGAGAAGCACCTCACGCTGAAGCCCACCGACCACATCGAGACCGACCTGGCCTTCGACTCGCTGGACATGGTGGCGCTGCAGGGCTTCATCCAGCAGACCTTGGCAGAGGGCAAGACACGCATGGAGGTGAAGGTGGAGGACTGGCACGAGCTGCTCAACGCCGACGCCTCAGCCCTGGAGCTGCCGCACGGCAATCTGGCGATGCCCCTACTGCTGAAATCCTCGGCTCTGTTCTTCAAAATCTACAACCGCCTGAAATTCAAAGGCACGGAAAACCTCCCCAAGGAGGGGCCGATGATTATCGCCCCCAACCACCAGAGCTTCCTCGACGGAGCACTGCTTTCCGCAGGCCTGCCCGTAAGGACGCTGCGCAACAGTTACTTCTACGCCACGGAGGAACACGTGCACGGCGCCGCACGCCGCTACTTTGCACGCCACAACAACATCATCATCATGGAGTGGAGCAATCTGAGGGACTCCATCCTCAAGATGGGCGAAGTGCTCAAACGGGGCAAGAACCTTATCATCTTCCCTGAGGGCTCACGCACGCGCACCGGACGCCTGACGGACTTTAAGAAGACCTTCGCCATCCTGGCCCGCGAGCTTCAGGTGCCCGTCGTGCCCGTATGCATCCGGGGCGCCTTCGAAGCCCTGCCGCGCTCCAAACGCTTCATCGCGCCGCACCAGATTGAGGTGGAATTTCTGAAGCCTGTCAAAGCAGAGAGCACACAATCCTATGACGACATTGCGCTGAAGGTGAAAAACGCAATTAATGAAAAATTAAAAGTGAAAAATTAAACATTAAGAATGATATATTCGGACGAAAATTTGGCGCTGTCGTAAAAAATCCCTACTTTTGCACCCGCCGAAACGAAAAACACCCATGTTCGGATAACACCACAAACTGCATGACAGTGTAACAAGCAAAGGGTTCCGCGGAACCCCCGCACCGCCTCTCGCAAAAGAGAGGTGTGGAGCGTGAACTATGACTTATTGTTACACCGAAAATCATGTGGTTATGAGAAAAAGATTTCATCAACGCGTGTGCTCCTGCTCCCCCGAAAAGGGTATGGAGTATCTGGAGAGCAGAATGCTCAGCAAATTCGTCAACCACGGTGTGCACACCATTCGCTGCGCCCGCTGTGCACACAAATTCCACCGGGGACTGCTCCTCGGAGACCTCTGCGCCGAAGGACACCATCTCATGTGGGCCGTCAAGTTGTGGAAACTGACGATACGCGAGATTCACAGCAAAGACTGGGATGACTTCATCTGCCAGCACTTCAACACGGACTACGTGCAGCTGAGCGACGTCATCTCGGAGGGCAGCTGCGAAGTGCTCGGACGGCGCATCGACGAGGCGGAGCGCAGGTTGGGGCTCGCCAATCCCCACGGCTACGACAGTTGGGCGTATCGCGCCGGAGAAGGCTGGTATGACTGGCTGCGCCTGGAGAAGTACGACTACAGCCTCACCGAAATCAACGAAGAGGAGCACGCCGTGCTCCGGGCAGCCAACTCAAAGAGCGAGACGCAGCGCATCTTCAGCGAAGGACTCTGCGAAAATGCACCGCAGCCCGTGGATGCCTTTGACTATTGGCACGAAGACAACGAAGAAAAGCAGAAAGTGCCCTGAAAGAGAAAGGACGGCCGGGGAAACTCCCGACCGTCCTTTTTTCTGTACCCAGAGCCGGGATCGAACCGGCACGCCTTGCGGCATTGGTGTTTGAGACCAACGCGTCTACCAATTCCGCCATCTGGGCATCAAACCGGCGGCAATTTCTTCATTTTCACCCTCCGGAGCGGATGCTTCGTCGGTTTTGCGACCCAAATACTCGGGCAACGCCATGCCGGCCTGGTCGAAGAGGTCGCCCAAAGGAGGCACGGACTTCATCAGGCCGGAGAGAAATCCCGCCGTGGAGGTCTGGCCGTCTTTGCCGGCACCCTGTCCGCCGTCCCAAACGGTGACCTTGTCTATCTTGATGCCCTTGATGGCGTCCACCTGGGTGCGCACCAGCTCGGGCAACTTCTCCAGCAGGAGCAGCGTGTAGGCCTTCGTGGCATCGCCGCCGGCGGCCTGAATCATCTTGTCGTAGCCCTGAGCCTGCTTGGTGAGCACTTCGTAGAGACCCTTGGCCTCAGCCTCCATCTTGGCGTAGATGGCTTCAGCCTCACCGCGGGCTCTCGTAGCTGCAGCCACGCCTTCACCCTCAGCCTTCGTCTTGAGGGCATCGGCCTCACCCTTGGCCTTGATGGCAACGGCGTCTGACTCACCCTTGGCGCGGAAGGCAACGGAATCGGCTTCACCCTTGGCGTTCACACGCTTGCGCTCGGCCTCGGCTTCGGCAGCCACAATCATACGCTGCTTCTCTATTTCCTGAGCCACGATGACATTGGCCTTCTGCGTGGCCTGTTCGCGCTCGGCGCGGGCCAACTCGGCCTTCTGCTCGGCGGTGTACGATTCCTCAAGAGCCTGGGCAGCGGCAATCTTC
>CADAVI010000144.1 GCA_902791295.1 uncultured Bacteroidales bacterium
ATGAGGAAAGAATGCGAGGCCATGAACATCAGTCTGATCTGAATCACCTTTCATAGAAATATATTGCGGGAGGAGACGGCACGCCTTGCTCCTCCCGCATTGTTTATACCCATAAGGCGCTATTGTTCCGTCTCATTTCTCCGACATGGGAAGCGCTTACCGATAGGTACGAACTGCGACAGATGGTATACCTATATTATAATGCTAATGGGCGGGCAGTCTGTGCCTGAACTTAAACCGGGAATCATTACATTAGTGAGCCTCGGAGCAAAACAGACAGAGGGGGACGGAAGGTGCTGTCAGAGGCCCGAAACAGGGGAAAATCGCAGGTGCATTTCGCGTGAAGGGCGGAAAATACGGCATAAAATGCATGCCCGAACGTAGAAAAGCCAGCCGATATTTGCCGCCTCGGGAAAATAGCGTTAACTTTGTAGCACTTCGGGCGCCAGCGCCCTTTATGGACGGAATATCAATTACAATATCATGGAATATGAACAAGTTTTTTAGACAAAGTTTTTTCAGAAGAATCAGCCTTGCGATGGCCTGCTCCTTCGCAATAGCGGGAGCAGCCAATGCAGCAGGAGACAATGTTGGGAAGCGCATCAGCGCGCTTGACAACAGCATGTGGAATCAGTCCATCTGGATCTCGGCGGCCGACGCGCCGGTAGTGACGGGCCGCATCGACGACAACAACAACTGCCGCGCCGCCGACGGCGCCAGCTTCTTTGTCACCACGTTGAAAAACGACAAGAAGGTGACCTCGGTGAAGTGGATGACCGCCGGCCTCGGTGTCTACATCCTCTATGTCAACGGCCATGAGGTGGGCAACGAGGTGCTCAAGTCCGGATTCACGCATTACGCCAAGACCAAGCGCTCATTCACCTACGATGTAAGCGATGCCATCAACAAGCAGGCCGGCGCCGCCAACCAGTTTGCCGTACAGGTAACGCCGGGCTGGTGGGCCGACAAGATTATCACCCCGGGCGGACACGACGGCATGATCGGCAAGAAGTGCGCCTTCCGCGGCGTGATGGAGATCACCTACGCCGACGGCACGAAGAAGGTCATCGGCACCAACAAGCAGGACTGGAAAGCCGGCATCGCTGGCCCCGTGAAGCATGCGGATATCTTCGACGGCGAGATTTACGACGCCCGCGTGGAACCAGGATACAAGGCCACCAACCTCACCACGCCGGAGCAGAACACAGAATTCAAGGGTGAAATACTCCCGTCGGACGGCGCCGAGGTATACAGGCGCTTCGATCTGGCCCTCGCTCCCGTAGAGGCATATGTGTGGAAGGACGTGAGCGGCAAGACCGACCAGGCTTACGGCAAGGTGGTCAAACTGCGCTCCTACAAGAAAGGCAGTGAGATAGTGGTACGCCCGGGAGAGAACCTGGTGATTGACTTCGGGCAGAACTGCGCCGCTGTCCCGCAGTTTGTCTTCAGCGCCAAGGCCGGCACCACGCTGACCTGCCTCCCCGGTGAGTTGCTCAACGACAGCAACGGCGCCAAGAGCCGCGGCATGGACGGCCCCGAGGGCAGTGTGCACCGCACCAACCTCCGCATCCCGAACAAGGGCATGCAACTCATCTACACCTTCGACGGCAAGGGCTTCACAAGCTTCCTGCCCGAGTGCACATTCTTCGGCTATCGCTTCGTGACCATATCCTCCACCGACGAGGTGCGCATCAAGTCGATCCTCTCTGTGCCCGTGACCTCCATCTCGCGCGAGCTTGAGACCGGCACCATCACGACGGGCAGCGACCTCATCAACAAGCTTCAACAAGCTTATCTCCAACACCCACTGGGGCCAGCGCTCCAACTACCTCTCCGTGACCACCGACTGCCCGCAGCGCAATGAGCGCTTGGGCTGGACGGCCGACACGCAGGTATTTACCGAGACGGGCACATTCTTCGCCAACACGGACAAGTTCTTCCACAAATGGACCCGCGACATGCGCGACTCGCAAGATGCCGTGGGCGGCTTCCCCGGTGTAGCTCCCACTGCCCAGTACGGCTGGGAGACCATGCGCCTCGGATGGGCCGATGCAGGCGTCATCGTTCCCTGGACAATATGGAAACAGTTTGACGACAAAAAGATAATAGAGGAGAACTGGGACGCTATGGTGAAGTACATGAACCGCGTGAACGCCACCAAGTATCGCCATATGGCCAACCTCGCACAAAACAAAAACTACCAGTGGGCCGATTGGCTTAGTTACGAACCTCTGGAGTCATGCAGCGCACGCACTTTAGCCCTCGATGAGGATCATAAGTACGTGCTCAAGGCCGACGCTTTGGCCTACTGGGATTATCTCAGCGCATGCTATTGGGCTATCGATGCAGACATGATGCGCGACATGGCACAGGCCACCGGCAAGGATGTATCCTTCTATGATAAAATGGGGCAAGAGGCACGCCAATACTTGAAGGAAAACTTCCTCAATGCCGACGGAAGCTTCATCACTACCGTACTCAATACGATGCAGACCCCTGCACTCTTCGCCCTCAAAATCGGGCTTGTAGAGGGCAAGGCGAAGGAGGATATGATATCGCGTCTGCGCGACAACTTCAAGCAGCACGACAACCGCCTTCAGACCGGCTTCCTCGGCACATCCATCCTGATGCAGACGCTGACGGACAACGGCATGGAGGACATCGCCTACGAGCTCCTCTTCCAGCGCAAGAACCCGAGC
>CADAVI010000145.1 GCA_902791295.1 uncultured Bacteroidales bacterium
CACAGATACGCGACAAGGCACGCAGCAGCCCCGCTGTGGGACTTCTGCGTGCCTTGTGGACACATTTCGCCTCGGCGCCCTTTTCCGCGCCTGTAGCCGGTTTTAGGGGGGGGTAACTATGCCGCTCACTACCAAGCAGTTACGGCCGCTCAGAGTCAGGGTCCGGGCGGTGTCGGGAGTGTGGGGTATGTGGAGGTAGCGGGGCATGAGTTGTTATTCGATTTGTGGGGTTAGATTGTTTGTTAGAGGTAAAGGGTATTGGCGTGGCGGTCAATCTTCGTCCAAGTCGTTGAGGTCGAATTAGAGCAACCGCGTGGGTTCGTCGGCATCCTCTTCGTTGAGTGGCACGAAGCCATTGCGGAGGTAGAAGGGTATGGCTGCGGCATAGGCATCGACGGTGATGAAGCGGCAGCCGGTCTTGTTGTCGGCTGTGAAGTAGCGCTTGATGAAATTGAGCAACGTACTTCCGATATTCATACCTTTTGCTGAGGCATGTACGGCCAAACGACCTATCTTGGCTGCGGGATAACTCTTCAGCCGCTTGTGGTTGTTGAAGCGACGGCTGAAGCGGTTGTACTTTGTCTTGCTGTCGAAGTCAGAAATGGATATGCGGTCGTTGGAGAGGCTGAAGAACGCTTTGATATGTTCATTGGCCAAGTCGTCAGCCTCTTTCAGCACATAAGTCACGGCCAGTTTCTCCTTGCGGTAAAGCGGGCTTTCGTGGAGGATAAAGTCATTTAGGTCATCATCCCCACAATCGAACGACTTTACGCTGTCCTGTTCCTCCAGCTTGACGACAATCATCGCGGAGGTTGATGTATCAGACTGTTGCTGCATGTCGCTGCTGTTTGAGTTCTTCACCACGTTTCAGCATACCTAACACCAACTCATAGTCGGCATTGATGCGTGCTCTTTCTTCAGCCGAAATGCGGCGGCGCTCCTTCATGCGCGCCTCGAAGCGTCGTGCGTCCTCACCGTAGAGGATGGGTGTTTCTTTAATCGGTCTGTGTTTCTTTAATCGGTCTGGCCATAATAAATACGTATTTATGTGAAATTTCGGCTACAAAGTTACAAAAAATAATTCAAAAAACCGCATTTGGGGAAGATATTAATACGATTTCTGTGCAGAATACTGTTCAATCTGTCAAGAGAAGCGTTATATTGAGGATGGGAATAGTCCCAGAAAACAATTAAATTCTATTAAAATGATGAACAGAAAAGTTTTGTTCTGGCCGTTGGCGGCGGTGCTGCTGACGGCGTGTGAGACTCCGGCGGGTCAAGTAACGAACTCCGTGCTGCAGGTGCGGACACGCTCCGGCGGTTCGGCGGGAGAAGAGGCGACGGTGGCGTACCCCGTGACGGTGTATGTGTTCAGCGGCGAAGAATACCGGGCGGTGCAGACCATCGGCGACGAGGGGCAGACGCTGAACATCCCGCTGGTGGAGGGGACGTACACGGTCTATGCCATCGGGGGCGCCTCTTCTTCGGACTACGTGCTGCCGACCCAGAGCGAGGGGACAAGTACGTCACCCATCATGCTAAAGGATGGTCATAGTCACGGCGACCTGATGACGGCCTCGGCCACGGCCACGCTCGTCGATGGTGGCACGAACACCGTCACCCTCGGCATGACTCGCAAGACGATGCTCATCCAGAGCGTCGAAATCAAAAAGGTGCCCACGGCGGCAACAGCTGTCAGCGTCACCATCGCCCCGCTGTGGCAGTCGCTGTGTGTGAGTGGGACGTATAGCACAACGAATGCCAGCAGCACCATCGCCCTGACCAAGCAGGAGGACAACCGCACGTGGACGAATAACACGAGCGTCCATTTGCTACCTCCCAGCTCTCAGCCCGCCAGCGTCTCGGTAAACATCACCATTGGCGGCGCCACAAAGACCTACACCTATTCGTGCAGCGACCAACTGGAGGCAGGCTACAGGATCAACATCGACGGCACCTACACTGAGGCCGTGGGCGTGAACCTCACCGGCACCATCACCGGAGCCACGTGGTTAGGAGAAAGAACTATCAGCTTCACCTTCGATGAAAGCGGTTCTTCTACTTCCGAGCCTTCGGAGCCCAATGAGCCATCCGACCCGAGCGAACCGTCTGAACCCTCGTCGGACTTCCCCGCCGTCGGTGACACCTACCAGGGCTGCTACGTGCTGGCCGTGACGGTGGATGATGGCGGCGAGTCGGCAGAGCTGACGCTGCTCTCGCCCAACGAGCAGGCAGCAACGACCACCGGGAATGCCGATGCCGCCCTTGCCGCCCTCGGCGCAGTAGGCATCAGCGACTGGGCCGTACCCACCAAGGCGCAGATGCAGCTCGTGGAGGCAAAGCTC